>CAZNSS010000930.1:0-1738 GCA_964575465.1 uncultured Holophagales bacterium
GACCTCCGCGGCGCGGGCGTCGCCGTGGACCTCGACCCGGCGGGGAAGGGGCCGGGCGCCGGCCTGAAGGCGGCGTCGAGGCGAGGCAGCCGGACGGCGATCCTCCTCGGACAGAAGGAACGCGAGTCGGGCATCGTCGTCGTGAAGGACCTCGTGGAGAGGTCGCAGCGGGAGGTCGCGATCGCCGACCTGCCGCGCATCCTGAAGGGAGAGACCCCGTGATGCCATCCGCCTCCCGCGTCCCCGCAGGCTCCGTCCGGCGCGAGGACGCCGGCCGGACCGTCCTCGTCAAGGGCTGGGTCCACCGCCGCCGCGACCACGGCGATCTCGTCTTCGCCGACCTGCGCGACCGCTCGGGGCTGCTCCAGGTCGTCTTCGACGCGCAGTTCCTGCCGTCGCCCGATCTCCTCGCCCGAGCCAAGGAGCTCCGGAGCGAGTTCGTCCTCGCGGTGACGGGCGAGGTCGTCCTCCGCGACGCCTCGGCCCGGAACGCCGAGATGCCGACGGGGGAGGTCGAGCTCCGGGCCACGTCGCTCGAGGTCCTCAACCGCGCCGAGACGCCGCCGTTCTTCATCGAGGACGGCGTGAAGGCCTCCGAGGACCTCCGCCTGAAGTACCGCTACCTCGACCTCAGGCGGCCCGAGATGACGTCGAACCTCGTGAAGAGGAGCGACGTCACGTTCCGGGTCCGCCAGGTCCTCCACGAGGAGGGGTTCCTCGAGGTCGAGACGCCGATCCTGACGAAGTCGACGCCCGAGGGGGCCCGCGACTTCCTCGTCCCGTCGCGCGTCCACCCGGGCGAGTTCTACGCGCTGCCGCAGTCGCCGCAGCTCTTCAAGCAGCTCCTGATGGTCTCCGGCGTCGAGCGCTACTACCAGATCGCGCGCTGCTTCCGCGACGAGGACCTCCGCGCGGACCGCCAGCCCGAGTTCACGCAGGTCGACCTCGAGCTGTCGTTCCCCGACGAGGAGACGATCTTCACGCTGATCGAGAAGATCTTCGCGGCCGTCTTTCCGGCCTACGGGATCCCGTGCCCGGCGCGGTTCCCGCGGATGACGTACGCCGAGGCGATGGACCGCTACGGCATCGACCGTCCCGACACGCGCTACGGTCTCGAGCTCCGGCCGCTCGATCTCTCGGCGTCGCCCTCCGAGATCCTCCGCTCGGCCGAGAAGGTCAAGGGGATCGCCGTGCCGGGAGGCGCCGCCTTCGCGAGGAAGCGCCTCGACGACCTCGAGGTCGCGGCGAAGCAGCTCGGCGCCTCGGGACTCGTCTGGGTCAAGCTCCAGGCCGACCTCCCCGGGGGCTGGAACTCGAACGCGAAGAAGCTCCTCGACGACGCGACGGTCGCGGCGGCGCGGGAGAAGCTCTCGGCGAAGGACGGCGACCTCCTCCTCGTCGTCGCGGGGAAGACGTCGACCGTCAACGACGTCCTCGGGACGCTCCGCGTGCGCCTCGCGCGCGAGGAGAAGCTCGTCCCCGAGGGGCGCTACGACTTCCTCTGGGTGACCGACTTCCCGCTCCTCGAATGGCACCCCGAGGACGCGCGCTGGTACGCGATGCACCATCCCTTCACGTCGCCGCGGGCGGAGGACCTGCCGCTCCTCGACACCGACCCGGGCAAGGTCCATGCGCGGGCGTACGACGTCGTCCTGAACGGGATGGAGCTCGGCGGCGGGTCGATCCGGATCCACCAGCCCGAGGTCCAGTCGAAGGTCTTCGCGACGATCGGCATCGG
>CAZNSS010000931.1:0-1734 GCA_964575465.1 uncultured Holophagales bacterium
GCGGCAAGGAAGCCATCATCACGGACCCCGAGCACCTCGGCCTCGCCCTCGCCGGAAAGACCGGCACCCACGTCGTTCCCTGACCCGGACCACGAACCGTCCCGTCCCGAACCCTGGAGGCCGAAGATGAACGCCACGACACTCTCCGCGGAAGCGACGCTCCTCCGGAACCCGCTCGCGAAACCCGAGACCCGCTGGCCGGTCCCCGACCCGTCGGTCTGGACCTTCCACCGCCGGATGCCCGCCTACCGCGCCACGACGCTCTACGACTGCCCCGAGCTCGCCCGGCGCTACGGCGTCGGGCGCGTCCTCGTGAAAGCGGAAACGCAGCGGCTCGGCCTGCCGAGCTTCAAGATTCTCGGCGCCTCGTGGGCCTCGTACCGCGCCCTGTGCGACCACCTCGGCTTCGAGCCGGAGCCCTGGCTGAACATCAACGACCTCTCCCGCCGCATCGCCTACCTCCGCCCCTTCTCGTTCGCGGCGGCGACGGACGGCAACCACGGCCGGGCCGTCGCCTTCATGGCGCGGCTCCTCGGCTTCTCCTGCCGCATCTTCGTCCCGAAGGGGACGGTGCCCGCGCGCATCCACGCGATCCAGAACGAGGGGGCCGACGTGGTCGTCGTCGACGGCGACTACGACGCCGCCGTCGCGCGGTCCGCGGAGGAGGCGAGCGAGACCTGCCTCGTCATCTCCGACACCTCCTGGCCCGGCTACGACGTCACGCCTCGCCGGGTCGTCGACGGCTACACGACGATCTTCATGGAGATCGAGCAGGCGCTCGCGGCGGCCGGGATCGGTGCGCCCGACGTGGTCGTCGTCCCGATGGGCGTCGGCGCGTTCATGTCCGCCGCGGTCAGCTACTACCGGAGCCGCCCCTGGAAGGGAGCGCTCGTCGGGGTGGAGCCGGCGGACGCGAACTGCATCCAGGTCTCGGCGAAGGCCGGCGAGATGACCGCCGTGCCGGGCCCGCACCGCTCGATCATGGTCGGCCTGAACTGCGGGCTCCCCTCCCCCGTCGCCTGGCCGCGGGTCTCGACCGGCGTCGACTGGATGGTCTCGATCGGCGACGACCGCGCCCGCGAGGCGATGCGCGGCCTCGCCGACAGCGGCGTCGTCGCCGGCGAGACGGGCGCGGCCGCGCTCGGGGCGCTCGCCGCGCTGCACGACGACGCGTCGACCGCGGAGTTCCGCGACGCCGGCCTCCTCGGCCCCGAGAAGACGGTCCTCCTCATGATCACGGAAGGGGCGACGGACCGGGGCAACTACCAGGCCGTCGTCGGGCGGACCCCCGAGGAGATCGGGACCGTCCTGACCGTGGCGCGCTGAACGGCTCGCGGGGGGCTCGGCCTCCCCGCGGGCGCAAGAGGAACAGAGGGCTAGACTGGATCCGCACCGGCAAGAGGTGAACCATGGCGAACTTCCAGGTCAACGGTCGGGACGTCACCTGCACGAGGGACGCGAACCTCCTCGAGTTCCTCCGGGAGGACCTGAACGTCACCTCGGTGAAGAACGGGTGCTCGGAGGGCGTCTGCGGAGCCTGCATGGTCCTCGTGGACGGCAAGGCGACCCGGGCGTGCCTCCTCAAGATGGACAAGCTCGAGGGGAAGAAGGTCGTGACCGTCGAGGGCCTCACGGACCGCGAGAAGGACGTCTACACCTACGCCTTCGCGAACGCCGGCGCGGTCCAGTGCGGGTTCTGCATGCCCGGCATGGTGATCAGCGCCAAGGGGATCG
>CAZNSS010000932.1:0-1733 GCA_964575465.1 uncultured Holophagales bacterium
ACCGCCACGCCGGCATGCACCACGACCAGGTGGCCCTGCCGCTCGGCCTCGGCCGCTCGGCGTGCGGGGCGATCGGCGCCGGCGTCGGCCCGAACGCGTTCCCCGCCCGGCTCCTCGCCAACGGCCGTCTCCTCTCCGCGGGCCTCCCGGTCACGATCCGGAAGGTCTCCGGGAACGAGCAGCTCGCCTTCGCGCAGGGGTCCGACGTCATCGACCGCGAGGCCCGGCCGCTCGTCCCCGTGACGACCCTTTCGGCGTACGAGAAGGACGCGAAGGCGGGAACCCGGCAGCAGGAGGGCGGCCCCTCGGCCTGGCCCGAGCACCCGTACCCGAACGCCCGGTGGGCGATGGCGATCGACCTCAGCAAGTGCAACGGCTGCGGCAAGTGCGTCCTCGGCTGCCAGGCCGAGAACAACGTCCCGGTCGTCGGACGCCACGGGATCCTCGACGGCCGCGAGATGTCGTGGATGCGGATCGACCGCTACTACGACGCCCCGAAGAAGGACGGCAAGTGGGGCGCCGACGTCTGGGACGGGCCTCTTCCGGTCGTCGAGGAGCCGCAGGTCCTCTTCGAGCCGATGCTCTGCCAGCACTGCGAGAACGCGCCGTGCGAGACCGTCTGCCCCTTCGTGGCCACGATGCACAGCGAGGACGGCCTGAACCAGCAGGTCTACAACCGCTGCGTCGGCACCCGGTACTGTGCGAACAACTGCCCGTTCAAGGTGCGCCGCTTCAACTTCTGGGAGTACGGCAAGCGGCAGGAGAGCGCCCTGATGCGGGCGCTCGAGCCGCGCATCAAGCGGAACGCCGAGCTGAACGCCCGCGCCCCGATGCAGATGAAGAACAACCCGGAGGTCACGGTGCGGAGCCGCGGCGTGATGGAGAAGTGCTCCTTCTGCATCCAGCGGATCCGCGCCGCGACGTCGGAGGCGACGCGCGAGGGGAAGAAGAAGGGCCACTACCCCGACGGCGCCGTCGTGCCCGCCTGCATGGAGGCCTGCCCCACCGGCGCCATCACCTTCGGCGACGTGAACGCCCCCGGCTCGAAGGTCGCGGCGCTCGCCGCGCACCCGCGGGCGATGAAGCTCCTCGAGGCCCTCAACGTCAAGCCGTCCATCTCCTACCTGACGAAGGTGCGCAATGACAAGGCATGAGGCGAGTCCCTACGCCACGGTGATGGACGACAGCCAGCTCACCGGCCGGCCGATCGTCCTCGCAGGGGCCGGCCCCTACGGGGGCGACCTCGAGGTCCCCGAGCCGCTCGTCACCGGCGGGAAGAAGTGGTCCGACGTCGACCGCGACATCTGCATGCACGCCGAGCAGTTCCCCACGAAGCGGTGGTGGATCGCGTTCGCCGTCGCGCTGACGTTCCTCGGCGTCCTCGTCTTCGCGGTCACGGTCCTCCTGTACGACGGGATGGGGATCCTCGGGGTCAACCACCCGGTCGGCTGGGGCTCGTTCATCATCAACTTCGTCTTCTGGATCGGCATCGGCCACGCCGGGACGCTCATCTCGGCCGTCCTCTACCTCTTCCGGCAGCAGTGGCGCACCGGCATCAACCGCGCCGCCGAGGCGATGACGCTCTTCGCCGTCGCCTGCGCCGGCATCTTCCCGGTCATCCACCTCGGGCGCGCCTGGTTCGCCTACTGGCTCGTCCCCTACCCGAACGCCCGCGGCCCCCTCTGGGTCAACTTCAACTCGCCGCTCGCGTGGGACATCTTCGCGATCTCGAC
>CAZNSS010000933.1:0-1732 GCA_964575465.1 uncultured Holophagales bacterium
CCCCGAGCTCCCGCGCCCTCTCGGCCACGAGGTCGAGGTGGGAGCGGAGGACCGGGTCGCTCGCGGCCCCTCTCCGGCACGCCTCGAGGGCTGCAGCGGCGAGCTGCCGGGCCTCGTCCTTCCGCCCCAGCGCCGCGCGGAGCTCGGCCTCGAGCGAGTCGAGGAGGGGGCCCACGTCCGTCGTCGTCCGACGCAGGGCCGCGACGCCGTCGACGAGGCTCCCGGGATCGGTGCCGCGGGCGAGGCGGCTCTCGAGCGCCCAGACCCTCCAGGTGTCGAGGTCGCCGGCCGTCTGGGCCGGCGGCTCGACCGGCCGGCCGCTCCGCCAGAGCGCGTACGTCCGGTACCACGACGCCGAGAGCCCGTCCTCGGGGTAGGCCGCCTCCATCCGGTCGCACTCGGCGAGCGCGTCGCCCCAGCGGCGCTGCTCTCCGAGCGCGAGGACGATCCCCTCGGAGATGTCCCGCGGGCTGCGGCCGATCTGGAGACGCGCCGCCGATCCGGAAAAGCCGCGGCGATACCAGGCGACGGCGCGCACGGGGTCGCCCGCGAGGTGGAACGCACGGCCCGCCTCCCAGGCGACGTTCGCGGTCATGGAGGTTCGCTCGAGGACGGCGGCGAAGACGTCCTCGGCTTCGGCGAGCCTCCGCGAGGAGGCGAGGAGCGCCCCGCGGGTGCGCTCGATCCACTCGACGAGGAGGTCGTCCTCCGCCGCGGTCGCGAGAGAGGTCGCGAGGGCGATCTCCTCGAAGGCCGACTCGACGGAACCGGTCGACCGGAGCCGCTGCACCTCCCGGAGGGCATCGTAGGCCCGGTTCCGGAAGGCGTTCCGCTCCGTGGCGCCCCGCCTCCAGAGCGGACGCACCGCGAAGCCGTCGAAGGTCCACTCGGCCTTTCCGCCGCCGAGGAGGCCCAGGGCGACGACCCGCCGCTCCGGGAGGAGGGACGGCATCGTCGTCGGGTACGCCGCCGCCGCCGGCACGAGGGAGTACCAGAGGAGGCCTCCCTGCCCCTGCAGGAGCGGCACGCGGTCGGGCGAGACGACGCTCACGCCCCCGAGGGCCTCGCCCGGCGGCGGCGAGCGGAGCGGCGGTACGCGGAGCGCGGCGAGCGCGCCGTTCATCCCCATCCGGTTCGCGAAGCCGCGAAAGAGGACTTCCTTCCTCCCGTCCGCGTCGACGTCGGCCGCGGCGCACGGCCTCATGTGCCCCGAGGAGAAGAAGGTGACGGCCGTCCGGTCTCCCGCCACGTCCTGGACGAAGCCGACGCCCGGCCACCAGAGCGAGTGGCTGAACGCGAACGCGAGCTCGTCGCGCCCGTCGCCGTCGACGTCGTACGCGGCGAGCGCCGTGGGGTGGAACGTGTCCGGCATCGGCGCGAACGTGTTCGGGTCCCACGCGAGGAGACGGCGGCGGAGGGTCCGCCCCGTCTCCGGGTCCAGGAAGCGGAGCGCCTTCTCCTTCCCCGGCGGGCCCCCCTCGAGCGCGACGACCTCGGGCGCTCCCTTCGGGCCGGTGTGCGCGAAGAGGATGTCGACCCCCACGACGGAAGCCTCGCGGCTCCAGAGGGCCCTCCCCTCGCTGTCGAGCGCGCGCGCCGTCCTGCTCCCGTCGGAGACGAGACGCATGAATCGCGGGCGGTTCCACGGCAGCGACGGCACGATCGCCGCCCCGAGGAGGAGGAGCGCCGCCGCGCCGCCGGCGGCCGCCGCGATCCGGCCCCAGCGACGCGG
>CAZNSS010000934.1:0-1730 GCA_964575465.1 uncultured Holophagales bacterium
CGCCTCCGGGACGGCGCCGGGCGACGCGCCGGCCGCGATGGAGGCGGCGAGCGCCGCCGCGGGGGCCGCGAGGCGGAGGAGGAGCCTCACCGTCCCGCCGACCTCCGCCGCTCCCGCTCCTTGAAGAAGCGGACGAGCGCGCGCTCGTAGGGGGCGTCCGTCGAGAGGGGAATCGAGTCGACGCCGGAGGCGCGGAAGACCTCGACCGGGTCGGGGAAGGGCCGGCCGCGCCTCGCCCAGGCCGCGCGGAAGGCGGGGTCTCCGGCGTCGAAGACGCCCGTCCACCCGGTCTCCGCGTCGCGCAGCCGCACGAGGCCGCGGTCGGGGAGGGCGGTCTCGAGGGGGTCGGTGATCGGCATCGCGACGACGTCGTGCCGGCGTCGCAGGATCTTCAGCGGCTTCTCGTACCCCTCCGCGAGGAAGTCGGAGAGGACGAAGACGACGGAGCGCTGCTTGAGGAGCGAGGCCGCGGTCTTCATGGCGAGCGCGAGGTCGGTCCGCGTCCCCTCCATCGGTTGGACGAGGACGTCGCGCAGGATGGCGAGGGCGTGGTCGAAGCCCTTCCGCGGGGGGATGAAGCGCTCGAGCCGGTCCGTGAAGAGGAGGGCGCCGACGCGGTCGTTGTTCTTCACGGCCGCGAAGGCGAGGAGCCCGGCGAGCTCGGCCATGAGCGAGCGCTTCGTCAGGAAGCGCGAGCCGAACTCCTGCGACCGGGAGAGGTCGACGACGAGGAGGGCGGTCAGGTCGCGTTCCTCGACGAACTTCTTCACGTGCGGGACGCCCGTGCGGGCCGTGACGTTCCAGTCGATCGCCCTCACGTCGTCGCCCGGCACGTACTCGCGTACCTCGGAGAACTCCATGCCGCGGCCGCGGAAGACGGAGTGGTACTCCCCGCCGAGCCCGGCGTCGACGAGCCGGTTCGTCGTGATCCGGATCCTCTGGATCTTCCTGACGATCTCGCGGGGGAGCATGGCGGACGGACCCCTTTAAGGAACTTCGATCCGCTCGAGGATGCGGGAGACGACCTGGTCGCTCGTGACGTTCTCCGCCTCGGCCTCGTACGAGAGCAGGACGCGGTGGCGCAGGACGTCGGGGGCGACTTCCTTCACGTCCTCCGGGACGACGTAGCCGCGGCCCTGGAGGAAGGCGTGCGCACGCGCGGTCGAGAGGAGGGCGAGCGTGGCGCGCGGGGAGGCGCCGTACTGGACGAAGTCGGCGAGCTCCGGCAGGCCGTAGGCGCGCGGGTCCCGCGTGGCGGCCACGAGCTCGACGAGGTAGCCCTTGATCCGCTCGTCGGCGTAGAGCTCGCGGATGAGCTGCTGGAGGGCGACGATCTGGGCCGGCGCCAGGACGGCGCGCACGGAGGCCGAGGCGACCGCCTCGGTGGCGTCCCCCATCCGGTCGAGGATCTGGCGCTCCTCGGCCTTCGTCGGGTAGCCGACCTTCAGCTTCATGAGGAAGCGGTCGACCTGCGCCTCGGGGAGGGGATAGGTGCCCTCCTGCTCGATCGGGTTCTGGGTCGCGAGGACGAGGAACGGCTTCGGGAGCGGCATCGTCTCGTCGCCGATGGTCACCTGACGCTCCTGCATCGACTCGAGGAGCGCCGACTGCACCTTGGCGGGCGCGCGGTTCACCTCGTCGGCGAGGACGATGTGGGCGAAGACCGGACCGCGCCTCGCGACGAACTCCTGCGTCTTCGGGTTGAAGACGAGCGTCCCGACGAGGTCGGC
>CAZNSS010000935.1:0-1729 GCA_964575465.1 uncultured Holophagales bacterium
GTTCGCCGGGGGGGTCGAGACCCTCCTCCTCGTCGGGGACGCGGGGGCTCCCGCGGCCGACGAGCCGCTCCTTCGCGCCCTCGCACGCGAGGCCGCGAGGGACCCGGAAAAGACCCTCGTCGTCTTCCTCGGCGACAACCTCTACCCGAGCGGCCTTCCCCTCGAGGGAAGCCCGGGCCGGCGCGAGGGGGAGCGGCGGCTCGCCGCCCAGGCCGACGCGGCACTCGGGGCCGGGGCACGGGTCCTCTTCGTTCCCGGGAACCACGACTGGGACGAGATGCGGAAGGACGGTCTCGCCGCGGTCCAGCGGGAGGCGCACTTCCTCGAGCGGCGATCGCCCCGGCTCCTCTTCGCGCCGCAGGGCGGTTGTCCCGGGCCGGTGCTGCTCCCCACGCCCTCGGGCGTCACGCTCGCCGTCCTCGACACGCAGTGGTGGCTCCACCACGAGGGGCCGCGGCCCGAGGGCCCGGGCTCTCCCTGCGCGGCGAAGGACGCGAATCAGGCCGTCGAGCAGCTCGGGGCCGCGGCCACGCGGGGGCCGATCGCCCTCCTGACCCACCACCCGCTCGCGACAGGGGGCACGCACGGAGCAAGGGGAGCCGACTGGAGGGCCCACCTCTTCCCGCTCCGAGACCTCGACTCGAATCTCTGGGTCCCCGTACCCGTCCTCGGCTCGCTCTGGGTCGGCTACCGCGACGCGATCGGAACCGGGCAGGACCTCTCCTCCCGCCGATACCGTGCCCTCCTCGCCGACCTCTCCCGCGCCCTCGAAGGGCAACCCGCTCTGTTCCAGGCCTCCGGGCACGACCACAACCTGCAGGTCCTGGAGGCGCCGGTCGCCGCAGCGAGGTGGGTCCTCATCTCGGGGTCGGGAATGTGGCCGAAGGGCGGAGTCGTCAAGACGCTCCCTTCCACCCGGTACGGCTCCGAGAGGGCGGGCTTCCTGCGGGTCCGCCTCGGGCGCGGCGGGACGCCCCGCCTGACCGTCCTCGAGGCGACGAAGGACGGCGGAGCGGTGGAGAGGTTCGAGACCGACCTGCGCTGACCGGCGTGACATTTCGTCGCACCGAGACCCGCGTGGGAACCCTGGTCCCGGAAATGCCGTAGAGACGGCCATGACCGCCATCCTCTCCGCCGAAGGTCTCTCGAAGACCTTCCGGACCCCGTTCTCGAAGCGGGAAGTGAGAGCCCTGGACGGTCTTGACCTTTCCGTCGCCGCCGGCGAGGTCTTCGGACTCCTCGGACCGAACGGGGCGGGGAAGACGACGACCGTCAAGATCCTCCTGGGCCTGACCCTTCCGACCTCCGGGCGGGCCGAGCTCTTCGGCCTGCCGGCCTCGAGTCCCGAGAGCCGCCGCAGGGTGGGCTACCTGCCGGAAGGACACCGGTTTCCCGGCTACCTCTCGGCGCGGCAGACGCTCTCGATCTTCGGGCGGATGTCCGGGGTGCCGGACGCCGAACTGAAGGCCCGGATCCCCGAGCTCCTCGCGCGCGTCCGCCTCTCCGACTGGGCGGACGTGAAGGTGAAGAAGTTCTCGAAGGGGATGACGCAGCGGCTCGGCCTCGCCTCGGCGCTCGTCCACCGCCCCGACCTCCTCCTCCTCGACGAGCCGACCGACGGGGTCGACCCGGTCGGGAGGCGAGAGATCCGCGACCTCCTCCGCGAGGAGGCCGCGCGCGGCGCGGCGATCCTCCTCAACTCGCACCTCCTCTCCGAGATCGAGATGAC
>CAZNSS010000936.1:0-1725 GCA_964575465.1 uncultured Holophagales bacterium
GAGCTGTGCCACGTTGGCTGGGTCCCGGGAGCGCGGAAGGGTCGCCTCACCCTGACGATCGACCGCCCCGGCGGCGTCACCCTCGAAGACTGCGAAACCGCTTCCCACCTCGCCGACGGGATTCTCGATGGAGACGAGGAGATCCCGGGCGAGTACCTCCTCGAGGTCGAGTCACCCGGCCTCGACCGGCCGCTCTGGAACCTGGACGACTGCCGCCGGTTCGCCGGGCAGCGCGTCCGGCTCTCCACGAACGTGCCCGTCGAAGGCGCCAGGCGGATGAAGGGCCCCCTCGAGGCCGTCGAAGGCGACGCTCTGATCGTCATGGACGAGGACCGCAAGCGCCGCTACACTGTTCGGTTCGGCGACGTCAAGGTCGTCCGCCTGATCCCCGAGTTCTGAACCCCAGACCGACCGGACACCGCCGCGCATGGAGAAACCCGACACGATGAGCTCGACCGAGGCCCCGAATACCGCCTCCCGGCCCAGGACGGCCCGTTCCGCGAAGGCCGCCAAGGCGGCCAAGGCCCCGCCCCCGACCAAGGCCATCGAGATGCTCGATGCCCTCAAGGCCGCCTCGCGCGACAAGGAGATCGACCTCGAGAGGCTCGTCTCCGCGCTCGAGGAGGCGGTCGCGACGGCGGCCCGCAAGGTCTACAAGGTCCGCGAGATCACGGCGCGCTTCGACCCGGCCACGGGCGAGCTGACGGCGTGGACCCCCTACCGGATCGTCGAGCAGAAGACGAAGCCGGAGGTCCCCGCGACGCCCGAGATCGACCCCGAGGACATCCCGATCGGGCAGGCGCCGCCCCCGCCGCCGCCGCCCGACCCGGAGAAGGAGATCCGCCTCCCGTGGATCGAGGTCCTCCCCGAGGAGGTCCCCGGGCTCCTGGCCGGCGAGCTCTCCGGTCAGAGCTGGCAGGTCGTCCGAGACCCCGACGGCGACGCCGCGCCGGTCTCCCACGACGACGCCGCGATCGGCGACGAGATCCGCCTCTTCCGCTCCACGGAGGGCCTCGGCCGCATCGCGGCCCAGAGCGCCAAGCAGGTGCTCTACCAGAAGGTCCGCGAGGCCGAGCGCGACAACATCTACAACGAGTACGCGCCGAAGGTGGGCGAGCTCATCACGGGCACCGTCAAGCGATTCGAGCGGGGCGACATGATCGTCGACCTCGGCCGGACCGAGGCGGTCATCCCGCGCGAGCACCAGTCCCGCGCCGAGCGCTACACGCAGGGCGAGCGGGTCCGCGGCGTCCTCGTCGACGTCCACCGCAACCCGAAGGGGGCGCAGGTCGTCCTCTCCCGGACGGCGCCCGAGCTCCTGATGCGCCTCATGGAGATGGAGGTCCCCGAGATCTACGACGGGACCGTCGTCATCCGCGGCTGCGTCCGGCAGCCCGGCGACCGCGCCAAGGTGGCGGTCTCTTCGCGCGAGCGCGACGTCGACCCGGTCGGCGCCTGCGTCGGCATGCGCGGGGCGCGCGTCCAGGCGATCACCCGCGAGCTCCGCGGCGAGCGGATCGACATCATCCAGTTCTCCGAGGACGTCATCGCCTACGCCCAGAACGCCCTCTCCCCCGCGAAGATCACGCGGGTTTCCCTCATGTCCGCCGAAGACGGCGTCGAGGAGGAGGGCGAGGAGACGATGCCGACGCTCGAGTGCATCGTCGAGGAGGACCAGCTCTCGCTCGCCATCGGCAAGCGCGGGCAGAACGTCCGCCTCGCCTC
>CAZNSS010000937.1:0-1721 GCA_964575465.1 uncultured Holophagales bacterium
GCGATGAGGAACTCGAGGACGTGGTCGATCGTCTCGATGCCGCCGATCCCGAAGATCGGGACGCTCGGGAGCGCCTTCCTCACCTCCCAGACCATCCGGACGGCGACGGGGCGGATCGCGGGGCCCGAGAGGCCGCCGGTGGTGAAGCCGATCTTCGGCTCGCGCGTCTCGACGTCGATCGAGAGCCCGACGAGAGTGTTGATGAGCGAGAGGACGTCGGCCCCGCCGTCGACGGCCGCCTTCGCGGCGGCGACGACGTCGGTGACGTTCGGCGAGAGCTTCACGACGAGGGGAAGGCGGGTCGCCGGGCGGACGGCCGCGACGAGGGCGCCGAGGGCGGCCGGGTCGTTCCCGAAGACCATCCCGCCCTTGACGACGTTCGGGCAGGAGACGTTCAGCTCGACGGCGGCCACGCGCGGGTCGTCGCCGATCCGCTCCACGACGCCGCGGTACTCCGCCTCCGTGTCGCCCCAGACGTTCGCGATGACGGTGACGCCCTTCTCGTGCAGCTTCGGGAGCTTGGCTTCGAGGAACTCCCCGATCCCGACGTTCTGGAGGCCGATCGCGTTCAGCATGCCGGCGTCGGTCTCGCAGATCCGTGGCGGCGGGTTGCCGAGGCACGGGCGGAGCGACAGCCCCTTGACCGAGATCGCCCCGAGCGCGCCGATGTCGACGAACTCGGCGAACTCCAGCCCGTACCCGAACGTCCCCGACGCCGTCGCGATCGGGTTCTTCAGCGTCAGGCGGCCGAGGTGGACGCTGAGGTCGACGCTCATCGCCCGCGACTCCGGCGGGGGGTGCGGGGGGGGCGCGAAACCCCCGCGAACATCAGCGTCGCGATCGGGTTCTTCAGCGTCAGGCGGCCGAGGTGGACCGAGAGATCGACGGTCATACGCGGCTCCAGTCGATCGCGGTCGGCGGGAGGCAGGGCCCCTCGGTGCAGATCGTGTGGAATCGGCCGTCGCGTCCCGGCATCACGCAGCCGAGGCAGACGCCGAAGCCACAGGCCATCTCCGACTCGAGGGCGAAGGAGCCCTCGACGTTCCGTGCCTCGAGGATCCCGGCGAGGGTGCGGAACATCGGGACGGGGCCGCAGGCGTAGACGCGCCGGTAGCTCGTCCCCGCCTCGAGGGCAGCGCCGAGGATGTCGGTGACGCGGCCCTTCTTCCCGAGCGAGCCGTCGTCCGTCGCGTAGCGGCAGCGGTGGGCGCCGAGGAAGCGCTCGAAGTCGGGACGCTTCAGGACCTCGCTCTCGTTGCGCCCGCCGTAGAAGAGGTCGGCCGGGATCCCGCGCTCGGCGAGCCGGCGGGAGAGGAGGACGAGCGGCGCGAGGCCGATGCCGCCCGCGACGAGGGCGACCCGGTCCGACTGCTTCAGGTCCTCGATCGGGAACGGGACCCCGAGCGGACCGAGGACCGGGATCGGCGTCCCCTCCGCGAAGCGGCCGAGCGCCTCCGTCCCGACCCCGACGGCCCGCACGACGAGCTCGAAGCCGGGGACCCCCGAGACGGTCGTCACGTCGGCCACGGAGAAGGCCCGCCTGAGGTAGGGCCTCAGGCCGTCGCCGGCCTGGATCATGACGAACTGCCCCGGCTTCGCGGCCGCGGCGATCGTGCCGGCCTGCAGAAACACGGAGAAATGGGCCGCGTCGTAGCGGACGGTGCGGAGGATGCGGAGCGATTCGTTGACCACCATGCGGAAGACGGCGAGACTCGCGAGCG
>CAZNSS010000938.1:0-1717 GCA_964575465.1 uncultured Holophagales bacterium
CGGAGGGCCGTCAGCTCGACGCCCGACTCCTCGGCCCACCCCTCGACGTACTCGACGACGCGGGAGAGGAGCGGCTCGAGCGCGGAACGGTCGGGGCCGACGGCGGCCACCCCGACCGAGGCCCTCTGGAGAAGGTCGTGGTGGGCGACCTCGGAAGCGGAGATCTCGAAGCCGCCGCGCAGGCGCGACTTGAGCGGCCTGAGGAAGGCCCGCTTCTCCTTGAGCCCGCGGCAGGAAGGGAGGTGGAAGTCGAAGACGGCGAGGGCGACGACCATCGGTTCTCCGGGGAGACGCGGCGACCGGGGTGTCCGCCCCGGGGCCCGAGCCCCGGGGACGGACCGCTCCGGCCCTACGTCAGCGAGGCCGCGACCTCCTCGGTCACGAAGGCCTCGATGACATCGCCGACCTTGACGTCCTGGTACCCGGCGATGCCGATGCCGCACTCGAAGCCGCTCTTGACCTCGGACGCGTCGTCCTTGAAGCGGCGGAGCGAGCCGATCTTCCCCTCGTAGATCACGCGGTTGTCGCGGAGGAGCCGGGCGTTGGCGCCGCGGGGGATGACCCCGTCGACGACCATGCAGCCGCAGATGAGGCCGATCTTCGGGATCCGGAAGGTCTCGCGCACCTCGGCGCGGCCCTTCGCGACTTCCTTGCTGACCGTGTCGAGGAGGCCCGCCATCGCCTTCTTGATCTCGTCGGTCAGGTTGTAGATGACCGAGTAGAGGCGGATGTCGACGCCTTCCTTGTCGGCGAGCTCCTGCGCCTTCCGCTCCGGCCGGACGTTGAAGCCGATGACGATCGCCTCGGAGGCCGAGGCGAGGAGGACGTCGTTGACCGAGATCGCGCCGACGCCCGTGTGCAGGACGTTGACCTTGACCTTGGCCGTCGAGAGCTTGTTGAGGGACTGGGTGATGACCTCCTCGGAGCCGTGAACGTCGGCCTTGAGGATGATCGGAAGCTCCTTGACCTCGCCCTTGGCCATCCGGCTGAAGAGCGAGTCGAGCGAGAGGCGGGAGGTCTTCGCGAGGGCCTCCTCGCGCTCCTTCTGCTGGCGGAAGCCGGTGACCTGCCGGGCCTTCGACTCGTCCTCGACGACCTGGAGGGAGTCGCCCGAGTTCGGGATGTCCTCGAAGCCCATGACCTCGACCGGGGTGGCCGGGCCGGCCTCGAGGACGCGCTGGCCGCGGTCGTCGAGCATCGCGCGGACGCGGCCGACGGCCGATCCGGCGAAGAAGACGTCGCCGATCTTCAGCGTTCCCTGCTGGACGAGGACCGTGGCGAGCGTGCCGCGACCCACCTCGCGGCGGGCCTCGAGGACGACGCCCCGGGCGGGCCCGTCGACGGCGGCCTTGAGCTCGAGGAGGTCGGCCTGCAGGAGGATCATCTCGAGCAGGGAGTCGATCCCGATCTTCTTCTTGGCGGAGATCTCGCAGGCGACGACCTCGCCGCCGTACTCCTCGACGAGGACGCCCTTGTCGGCGAGGGCCTGCTTGACCCGCATGACGTTCGCCTCGGGCTTGTCGATCTTGTTGATCGCGACGACGACCGGGACCTTGGCGGCCCGCGCGTGGTCGATCGCCTCGAGCGTCTGCGGCATGACGCCGTCGTCGGCGGCGACGACGAGGACGACGATGTCCGTCGCCCGCGCGCCGCGGGCGCGCATCATCGTGAAGGCCTCGTGGCCCGGCGTGTCGAGGAAGACGATGTTGCGGTTCTT
>CAZNSS010000939.1:0-1716 GCA_964575465.1 uncultured Holophagales bacterium
CCGGACGAGCCAGCCCGCGCCGCCGAGCGCCGCCGCGGCGCTCTCCGGCGTTACGAAGCCCGCCACGTCCGCCGCGACGGGCGGCTGGGCGCGGAGGCAGAGATACGACCAGTCGTCGAGGCCGAGGATCGCGCCCCCCCGGCCGTGGTCTCTCTGCCAGGAGAGGTAGGTCGCGACCTGCCGCCAGTCCGGGCGGGCGCTCCGGGAGATCTCCCGCCAGGACGGGACGTGCAGGACGAGGAAGGGAATCGCGACCGCGACGGCCAGGAGAGGCCGCCCCCGGCTGACGAGTTCGAGGCCGCTGCCGAAGAGGACGGCGAGCGGGACGAGCGCGAGCGAGAGGTACCGGAGGCTGATCCAGTGCTGCGCGGAAGCGAGGAGGGCGATCGCGCCGAGGGTCGTCACGGCCAGGGAGAGGACGTGGAGTCCCTCCCGGCGCCGGATCGAGAGGCCGACGCCGACGAGGACGAGGGCGGCCGCGACCGGCGTGCCGGCGAACAGCCGCGTCCCTTCCTCGCGCCACCCGAGCAGCCCGTTGAAGAGGCTCGCGAGGCGCGGCCCCGAAAGGTCGACGGGGAACGACTCGCCCGGGTGCGACAGCGACGCCCGGACCCACCCGAGCCAGAGACCGAGCGTCGCGAGCGCGGGGAGCGGAAGGAGGATCGCCCGGCGGATCTCCCTTCGTGCCCCTCCTCCCGTCGCGCGCCGGAGAAGGCCGGCCCAGAGGACGGCGAGCGGCAGGACGGCCAGGTAGAGGGTCGCGGACGCGAGCGCGCAGGCGACGAGCCCGGCCCGGAACGGCCCGTCCTTCGACAGCGCGGACGGGTCCTCGAAGAAGGCGAAGGACGCCGCGACGAGCAGGAGCGCGAGGGCGTAGGGACGCACCTCCTGTCCGAGGTAGACGCTCAGGGGCGTCGCGGCGAGGAAGAGCGCCGCGCCGAGGGAGCGGACGGGCCTGCGCGGGCCGCCGGCGATCACGAAGACGGCGAGGCCGGCGAGCGCGGTCCAGAGGGCCGGAACCAGGCGCAGGACGCGTTCGCGGCCCCCTCCCGCGTGGTACGCGGCCCACGTCACGAGGCCGTCGAGCGGCGGGTGGACGCCGTCGAGCCGGAGCGCGTGCAGGGACTCCTTCAGGCCGCCACGGACGTACGAGACCTGCATCGCCTCGTCGAGCCAGTAGCTCCAGTTCTCCTGGCCCGCCTGCCGGAGCGCGACCCCTCCGGCGGCGATCCCGGCGAGGATCCACCACGCCCGACGGGCCCGCCGGTCGTGGTCTCCCGCCGGAGCCTCGGGGACGGAAGCCTCGGGCGCCTGCGCCTCCAGGGCCGCGCCCCGTCCTACCCCCGGCTCCTCATCAGGTTGAGCCGCGCCATCTCGGCGTACGTGACGGTCGAGTCGAGGTCCTCCCGCGCGATCCGGAGGCTCTGGACGAGCCCCTCGAGGACGAGCTCCATCAGGAAGGCGCGCTCGAAGTCGTCGGAAGGCTTCGCGTGGGCCGCGACGAGCTCGGCGAGGCCCTCGACGGCGTCGAGGTCGGCGAGGTGGCGGGCGAAGGGGGTCTCGTCGGAGAGGACGGCCTTCCGCTCCTTCGTGAAGTGGGCGACGATCCTCTCGTAGGGCCCGGCGAGCGGGGGCGGCGTCCGGTCGCGGGCGAACGGGCCCGCGTCGTCGTCGTCGCGGCCGGCGTCGCGCCGGCGCGCGCGCTCGCCGCGGGCG
>CAZNSS010000940.1:0-1713 GCA_964575465.1 uncultured Holophagales bacterium
GCCGGCCGCCGCCGCCGCCTCCGCGGCGATCCTGGCGGGAGGCCCGAGCTCCGGAGCGATTCCGGCCCCGATTCCCCCGCGGCTCCCCGTCTCCGCCCCCGTCCCGGTTCCGGCCGCCTTCCCGAAGCCCCCAGCCTCCGGCACGGTCCCCCGGCCGCCTGCCTCGGGAGGGGTCCCGCGGCCCCCTGCTTCCGGCGTCATCTCGACGAACGGCACCGGGATGGACCGGTCGCTCGACCAGGTCATCATCGAGTACCTCGCGGCCGAAGCCGCGTCCGAGCGGCTGGAGCTGAACCTCATGAAGGGAGGCGAGCTCGTTTCCGGCGAGACGATCCCGCTCTCCATCCGGGCCTCGACCTCCCTCACGGACCGGGCCGTCCCGGGGGCGCACATCACGGTCCGGGTCGTCTCCAACGTCGGTCCGACCCAGGTCCTCCACCGGGGCGTCACCGGCGGCGACGGGCTCGTGAAGGTGACGGCGACGCTGCCCGACATCGGGCACGGCAACGCCGCGCTCATCATCTCGGCGACCTCCTCCCTCGGGAACCAGGAGATCAAGCAGCTCATCACCCGGAAGGCGGGCTGAGCCCCGGTTTCCGGCGGCGTCGCCCTCGGGGACTTGAAATCCGGGCCGCCCCCCGTATAATTCGCGTCCCGCGACCGGGAAGCCGGTCGCGGGTCCACGGGCCGTTAGCTCAATTGGTAGAGCAAGAGACTCTTAATCTCTGGGTTCGGGGTTCGAGTCCCTGACGGCTCACCAGCACCTTCCGGGGGTCGGCGGAGACGCCGGCCCCCGATTCGTTTCCCGGGGCCGCTCCCCTCCCTCCGCGGGCCTCCGGGGCCCCTGTGGTAACTTCCTGATCCCCACCCGCATCGCGGGAGTGGCGGAATGGCATACGCGCCGGACTTAGGATCCGGTGGGGCGACCCGTGAGGGTTCGAGTCCCTCCTCCCGCACCACGCCGAAACGAGAAAACCGCATGAACATCACGTCGTACGTTGAAGATTCCCCGACGAAGAAGTCGATGACGCTCGAGGTCCCCGTCGAGGAGGTCCGCGAGGCCACCGAGAAGGCCGCGCGGAGCCTGGCGCGCCAGATCCGCCTCCCCGGCTTCCGCCCGGGGAAGGTCCCGGCCGAGATCGTGAAGAAGCGCTTCGCCGAGGACCTGAAGAGCGAGGTGCTCGAGTCGCTCCTCCGCGCGACGCTCCACGAGGCGTTCCACGAGAAGGGAATCGTCGCGGTGGGGGAGCCGAAGATCGACGACCTGAAGTTCGAGGCGGACGCCCCCCTCACCTTCAAGGTCGAGGTCGAGCACCGCCCGGCCGTCGCGCCGAAGGACTACCGCGGCCTGAAGGTCCCGACGGACCCGACGATCCCGGCGGACGACGAGGTCGATGCCGCCCTCGAGCGGATCCGCGAGGGGCGCGCCACGTTCGAGGCGGTCGAGGGCCGCCCCGCGATGGACGGCGACTTCGGCCTCGTCGACATCCGGGGGACCTTCCCCGGCGGCGACGGGAAGGACTTCGACCGGCCGAAGGTCCTGGTGGAGATCGGCGGGGAGGAGACGCTCCCCGAGATGTCGGCCCACCTCCGGAACGCCGAGGCCGGCGTGACCGTCAGCTTCCAGAAGGACTTCCCGGCCGAGGGAGTCGATCCCGAGTTCGCCGGCAAGTCGGTCCTCTACCACGTGCAGCTCCACGCCATCAAGAAGCG
>CAZNSS010000941.1:0-1709 GCA_964575465.1 uncultured Holophagales bacterium
CAGCGGCCGGCCGAGTGCAGCGGCCGGGAGTGCAGCGGCGCTGGGCGGCAACGAGCGGCGGAGCGGGCGCAGCGGACAGCGGCGCGCCGCAGCGGCGCGGGGGGGCAGCAGCAGCTGGCGCAGCGGAAAGCACTCGCGCGCCGCCAGCCGCGCGTGCTTGCCTGGAAGCACCAGAGGCGCGCCGAGCAACACCGCCGGCCCCGGCGCCGCGCACTCGCCCGGAGCAACAGATCGCCGAGCGCCCGAACGTTCGGGACCTTGCTCGCCACCTCGCACAAGCCCTGCAACGCCTTTGCGGCGTCGACCCGACAGTCAGCGAGGTCGTCGTGGGCCGTTCGTGCCGGCCATGGGCTCCGTTCGCGCACCGGCTGGGACGCGAATGTGAGCAGCAAGTCAGGGCTTCTGTGCTGAAGCCAGCGGGGTGATCACGAAATCGTCGAACAGCACGCGCGAGTCGGCCTTGGACCACAGCCCGACCCGACCGGAGACCGGTTCGTCGAGCTTGCGCGTCAGGTAGAGCTTGCCGTCGAGCTCGACGCGGCACTCGCCGCTCTCGAGCGTCACGACCAGGTCATGCCAGCGTTTGCTCGGCGTGGGCACCTTGCGGACGGTCTCGAGGATGGTCCGCTTGCCGCGTGCGAAGCGAAAAAACAGAATGTTGTCCTCGAGCGGGTTGGCCCGCACGCCCCAGTAGCTGCCGTCGAGCGCGATGTTCCAGGCGATGCCGGCAGCCTGATCGATGCGTCCAGCCTGTCCGAAGAACCGCACCGACAGGCGCACGTCACCGGCCACTTCGGCCCCCGTGTACACGGCGAGCGGGAAGAACGCGAACGCCTTGACGTTGTCCAGGAACTCGGCGTAGCGCTCACCGTAGAGCTTGCGGGCCTGATCCGCGAGGCTCGCCGAGGGGGTGCCCTGGCGCCAGCGCGACCCATCGACCCACAGCCCCTTGGCGCCCTCCACCTCGCCGACGTACCAGTCGCCGACCACCGACTCGAAGCTCGCCGAGGGTTGCCCGTCCGCGTCGGACGCGAAGTCGATGCGCGTCTCGATCGGCCCTGCCGGGGCTGCGACGGGCGTCGGCGTGACGATCGGCGCAGGCGCAACCTCCACCGGCGCAATAGGCTTCGGGGCCTCCTCGCGGGCCCGTGACGCGGGCACGACCTCCCGCGGCGGCGGTGGGTCCGGAGTGCAGGCGACGAGGACGAGAATTGCGACGCAGGGTGACTTCATGGTTCCTCCTATCGGGCGCGCTCGCCCGGTCTCGACAGGGCCATGGCCCCGAGCAGCAAAGGTACGAGCAGATAGACGACGACGGCGATCGCGGAGCGTGCTCCGCCGCCGAGGACTCGCGGGTGCCCTGCATAGGGCGGGTACTCCCACGCGGGCATCGGCCGCTGTGCGGCCTCGAAGAGCAAGGTGATCAGCTCCCGCCGGCTGGTCGACCAGGTCTCGACCGCACGGTCGCCGACCTGCACGAGGATGCGGCCGTAGGCGTCGCCGCGGGACCCTGCGTCGGCCGCGGCTGCGTCGAACGGGAAGCGGACGACGAGGTCGGGGCGCACGAGCTCGAGCCGGAGCACGACGTCCTGCTCGAGCTGGGCCCGGCGCGCGTCGTCGCGGTCGAGGCCGATGTCGAGGACGAGCGGAGCGGGCAGCTCGGCGACGGCGTCGGCGATCGCCAGCGGCAGCGAGCTGTGCCCCGCCTC
>CAZNSS010000942.1:0-1707 GCA_964575465.1 uncultured Holophagales bacterium
GGGCGACGCCGTTCAGCCGGGCCAGCTGGTCGAGCGTGGCGAGGAGGCCGTCGCTCGTGTCCATCGCCGCCGAGGCGACGCCGCGGAGCGCCACGCCGTGCGCGATCCGCGGCGTCGGCGCGAGCTCCGACTCCGGGAGGAGCGTTCCGTCGGCCAGGAGCGTGGAAGCGGCGACCGCGGCACCGAGGCCGAGCTCGCCGGCCGAGAAGAGGAGGTCTCCGGGCGAGATCCCGACCCGGCGGAGCTCGGCGCCGCACGGAACCGTCCCGGCGGCGGTGCAGCCGACGGAGAGATCGTCGCCCTCGTTCGTGTCGCCGCCGAGGACGAACGTCCCCGCGGCCGAAGCGGCCTCGGAGACGCCGCGCGCGACGGCTTCCTGGACGGCGTCGGCGCCGTGTGCCGGCAAGGTCACGGCGAGGAGGAGCCCGAGCGGCTCGGCGCCGACGGCCGCGAGGTCCGAGAGTGCGGCCGCGACCGCGAGGCGCCCCGCCGTTCGCGGGTCGCGGCAGAGGCCGAGGCGGATCTCCTCGCAGACCGTGTCGACGGTCAGCGCGAGGAGCCGCCCGTCGCCGAGCGGGACGAGCTCGGCGTCCGTCTCGTGGACGCCGCCCCGCTGCGACGGTGCGCGCGGGAGGAGGTCGGCCCACCGCGTGAGCCTCCGGTTCTCGGCGACGTCGTCGATCAGGCGCATACGCGCACCCTCCAGGCGAGAAGGTCGAAACGCGCCTCGACGACACGCTCGACCTCGCCGTCCACCTCGAGGAGGAACGGCGCGTCGGCCCGGAGCCGGAGCGCCGTCGTGAAGAAGGCGCGCGTCCCGGGGCGGTTCCGGAAGCGGCCGAGGAGGAGGCCGGCGAGCGTCGAGAGAAGGCGGAGCCGGCCCATGGCCGCGCAGACGGCGACGCCGAAGAGCCCGTCGTCCGGGACGACGGGCAGGTCGTACCGGAGGGCGCCCGAGAGCCATGGGCTCTTCAGGACCGAGAGGGACGAGAGGGAGACCTCCTCCTCGGCCCCGTCGTGCCGGAGGCGGGCGGTGAAGTCGCGGTGCCGTCCGACGGCCCGGAGGGCGGAGGCGGCGATGGCGCGCGTCGTGCCCCGTCGCGACCGTCGCCCCGCGTTGAAGAGGGCGTTCCCCTCGGCGACGACCCCGGCCGAGGCGCTCACGGCGAGGACGGTCGTCCTCTGCCGGCCCGACGGGTCGACGGTGCGGACCCGCACGAGATCGCGCGGCGTCGCGTGAGCCGCGTCGAGCCGAAGGGGAACGGCCCCGTCGCCGGGCCGGAGGGGCTTGACGAAGTCGTTGCTCGAGCCGAGGGCGGCGACGCCGAGGGTGAAGTCCTCGAGGGGGACGGCCCCTCGCGCCGCGACGAGCGACTCGAGGAGCGCGTGGACCGTGCCGTCGCCACCGGCGGCGACGAAGATCCGGACGCCGCGCGCGAGCGCGCCGGAGAGCGTCTCCTTCCACGTCCCGTCGGCGTCCAGCGGCACCTCCCGCGCATCGAACCTCGCGGCGATCGCGCTTCGCGCCAGCGCGAGGCGGCCGGCGTCGGACGCGTGGCCGGCGGCCGGGTTCAGGAGGACGAACGCCTCGGGGCGGCTCACACCTGCTCCCTGCAGGGCCGCGCGCGAAGGGCCAGGAGGGCGAAGGCGAGGACGGGCGGCGCGACGAGGGCGCACTCCGGCCGGAGGAGGGCGGCCTCCCCGAGG
>CAZNSS010000943.1:0-1705 GCA_964575465.1 uncultured Holophagales bacterium
CCCGGCCGGCCCCGTCGACCTGTACCCCGCCTCCGAGCTCGCGGTCGGAGCGTGGCGCCTCTTCGTCGTCGAGGAGCGCACCACCGGCGACGGCGGCCTCCTCGTCGACGGCGGAGGACCGATCCCGCTCCCCGGCGCCGTCGACCTCGGCGGCTCCTTCCAGCTCGTCCCGCTCCTCTGGGAAGGGCTCCCGGCCCTGAAGAACCTCGTCCAGGAGGACGACCCGGCGAGCACCGTCTTCCCCGTGGCGCGCGGAACGCTCTCGCGCTCGAGCCTCGGCGTCGGCGCGCGTTTCACGACGCTCCACTGGCCCGCCGTCGCTTGGGTCATGAAGGAGCTCGGCCTCTCTCTCACGGCGAACCAGAACTCGATCCCCCGCGAGCTCGTCTACGACGTCGACGCGATGCTCGAGGGGCGCCTCGCCTCGGTGCCGTTCCCCTTCATCGGCGGCGCGGTCCCCGAGGGGCACCAGGGGCAGTCCGTCGAGGGGATGTCGCACGCGGCGGTCGTCTCGTTGCTCCAGTGCGGGTTCCACCGGCATCGGATTCCCTGGGGCTTCAACGCCGACCACCAGCCGATCGGCGGGCGCTTCGACGAGATCGAGGAGGAGCTCGCCGACGGGTGCGCCTTCGCGAGCTACGTCACGTTCGACCTCTCGCCGGAGCTCGCCGCGACGCCCGCGCTCGAGGGCCCCGCCGACGTCGCCCGTGCCTTCGAAGCCGTCGGGGAGCCGTTCCTGTTCGACCGCGTCCTCGCCCGGCTCGCGCCGCTCGGCCTCTCGGTCGACGACGGGCTGGCCCGCGGGCTCTTCGCAACGCTCCTCCCGGCGATGAGGAAGATGAAGCGGAGGGACGAGGCCTACGCCCGCGTCCGGCGCGAGCTCTTCACGACGGAGGTCGGGCGCCGCATCTTCCGCGAGCTCTCGATCGACGAGCTGCCCGGCCGGACGACGCCCGAGACGCTCGCCCTCTGCCTCGCCCTCGCCGAGGCGCTCGGCCTCGAGGTCCACTTCGTCGCCCCCGCCCTCGGCTTCCAGAAGAACTTCCCCTACCCGGACGACGAGGAGCTCCGGAGGAACGTCGACGCGCTCTATCGCGTCGCCCGGGCCTTCGGCGCCTCGATCGGCTTCCATTCGGGGAGCGGCAAGTCCGAGTCGAACTACCGCGTCGCCGGCGAGGTGACGCGCCAGGGCCTCGAGATCAAGACGTCGGGCCGCTACACGTACGAGATGGGGGTCGCGCTCGCGCGCTCCCCCGACCCGCGCGACCAGGCCCTCTGGCGCGACTGGTACTCCTTCACCCGCGAGCTCGCCGTCGAGGGGGCCTTCTCGGACGACGCCGTGAGGCAGCGCTTCGCGCGGGAGTTCGCGAGGCACGCCCTCGCCCGCGAGGGGAGGGAGGAGGGGAACGCCTTCGCCTCCCCCGGGGCGCTCCGCGCCGCGCTCACGGCCCTTCCGCCGTCGCCCGACCACATGTTCTTCTTCGAGTACAACTTCCTCTACGTCCTCGCGGCGGGCGGCTCGAAGGACCGCCTCGGCGACCACGGCGCCGCGGGCTACGCGCAGCGGGCCCGCTTCTACGGCGTCAGCGGGGAGACGCGCCTCCTCTACGCGAAGGGGGTCGCCTCGTATCTCCTCTTCCTCGCGGAGGCGACGGGGCTCGCCGACGCCGGGCGCGTCGCCGCGGCGCACGCGCGCCTCGCCGCG
>CAZNSS010000944.1:0-1703 GCA_964575465.1 uncultured Holophagales bacterium
GCACGCATCAGCATCGCACGGTCGGGCGTCGCGTGGCCGGGCCGCGCGAAGCCGAGGCCCCCCGGCGAGCGGCCGCGGGACCTGCCCCCGCGGCGAGGCTCCCCGTGCCCGGAGGGCGCGGACGACGTCGAGGGCGAGCCAGAAGACGAGCGCGAGCCAGACGGCGTTCCAGGGCTGGGGGCCGGGAGTGCCGAGGACGCCGAAGGGCCCGTTCGGGAGGAACGCGGTCGTGACGACGGTGAAGACGAGCCAGCCGAGGCTTCGCCGTGGGGCGCCGAAGAGGATTGGGAGGAGGAAGTACGGCTCGCCGATGCCGGGGATGAAGACGAGGAGCGCCACGGTCGTCAGCTCGAGGGTCTCGACGGGGCCGAGGCGGAGGAGGCGACGGGCCAGGAACGGCGTCGCGGAGAGGACGGCCGCGAAGACGACGAAGAGGACGCTTCGCGGAAGGAACGTCGCGAGGCCGTAGGGGTGAGGAAGGCCTCGATAGAGGAGGACGTTCTTCGCGATTCCGTCGAGCCCGGAAGAGAGGTAAGGGAGGAACGACGCGCCGAAGACGGCGAGCGCGGCGACGAAGAGGCCGGCGGTGCGGCGGAACGTCCCGGCGGCCACGAGGAAGAGCGCCAGGACGATGAAGACGTTCAGGTGCTTCACGCAGAGGGCCGCCGTCCCGAGGGCCCAGATCGTGGCGAGCGGCAGGGGTGGAGCGGAGAGAGCGAGGCGCAGGGCGGCGAGGAGCGGGAGGGCCGCGAGGTTGTCGAACTGGCCGTGGAAGCCGACGACGAGGATCGCCACGGGATTGAGGGCGTAGGCGAGCGTCGCAAGTCCCCGGGGCGCCCCCCAGGCCCGGCGGGCGATGTCGCCGATGAGGAGCGCGTTCCCCACGTCGGCGAGCGACAGGAAGCCGCGGACGCAGAGGTGGAACGAGAGGCCCGTCGCGGCGTGGAGCTTCCAGAGGACGACGAGGATCAGCGACCAGGCGGGGCCGTAGTTGTAGCGGCTCGTCTCGGCGTAGACGTTGCCGCCCGACTCGACGATCTTCGCGACGATCTCCCAGCTCGCCTGGTCGTAGTTCCCGTCGAGGCCCCACGCGAGGAGGAGGCGCAGGGCGGTCCCGGCGAGGAGGCCGGCCGCGACGAGGGCGGGGCGGGGCTCCCGCTCCGTCTTCAGGCCCCCACGGCCTTCACGACGGCCTCGCCGAGGGCGAGGAAGGCCTTCGTCGAGGCCGAGTCGGGCTCGGCGGCGACGATCGGCATGCCGGCGTCGCCGGAGAGGGCGACGCGCGGGTCGAGCGGGATCCGGCCGAGGAAGGGGACGTTCAGCTCCTGCGCCGTCCTCTCGCCGCCGCCCGACTTGAAGATCGGCTCCACGTGGCCGCACTTCGGGCACTCGAAGCCGCTCATGTTCTCGATGATCCCGAAGAGGGGGACGTTCACCTTCTGGAACATCGCGAGGCCCTTGCGGGCGTCGATGAGGGCGACGTCCTGCGGGGTCGTGACGATGACGGCGCCCGAGAGCGCGACCTTCTGGGTCAGCGTCAGCTGCGCGTCGCCCGTGCCGGGGGGAAGGTCGACGATCAGGAAGTCCTGCGTGCCCCACGCGACGTCGCCGAGGAACTGCTCGACCGCCTTGTAGATCATCGGCCCGCGCCAGATGACCGGCGTGTCGACGTCCATCAGGAAGCCGAGCGACATGACGCGGAC
>CAZNSS010000945.1:0-1698 GCA_964575465.1 uncultured Holophagales bacterium
CGGTCGCCGAGGCCGATGCGCGAGAGGACCCGCTCGAGGTAGGAGGCCGCATGGGCGGGGTCGTCGACGATCGCGTCGACGCGGGGGTCGTAGGGCCAGGTCGCGTCGTCCTCGACGTACCAGACCTCGTGTCCGAGACGGGCGAGGCCGCGCAGCCAGTTCAGGTAGAGCCACGTCTGCCCGCCGAAGGGGCAGCGGCCCATCATCCCGAGGACGACGATTCGGTGCCGTGCGTTCATCGCCGTCTCACCCCGCCACCGCGGCGAAGAGGCCCGGGTCGAGCGCTCCGGAGCCGTTCCCGTGGCTCTCCCAGAGGCGCGCGTAACGGCCGCCGCGCGCGAGGAGCTCGGCGTGCGAGCCCTGCTCCACGATGGTCCCGTCGCCGAGGAGGACGATCCGGTCGGCGCGCCGGGCCGAGCTGAGGCGGTGGGCGATCAGGATCGTCGTCTTCCCCTCGAGGATCTCCTCGACGCGCGACCAGACCCGCTCCTCCGTGTCGAGGTCGAGCGCGCTCGTCGGCTCGTCGAGGATGACGATCGGGGCGGAGCGGAGGAGAGCGCGGGCGAGGGCGAGGCGCTGCCTCTGGCCGCCCGAGAGCGTCGAGCCGTCCTCCCCGATGACGGTGTCGTAGCCCTCGGGGAGGCGTTCGATGAACTCGTGCGCCTCGGCCCGCTCGGCGGCCCTCCGGACCTCCTCGATCGGCCGGGGCGTCCCGAACGCGATGTTGTCCCGGATCGTCGTGTGGAAGAGGATCTGCTCCTGGAGCATCACCGTGACCTGGCGGCGCAGGGAGAGGACCGTCACGTCGCGCAGGTCGTGCCCGTCGACGGTGATCCTTCCGGCCCTGGGGTCGTAGAAGCGGACGAGGAGGCTCGCGAGGGTGCTCTTCCCGGCCCCGGTGGGGCCGAGGAGTGCGATGCGCTCGCCCGGGCGGATGTCGAGGTCGATGCCGGCGAGGACGGGCCGGCCGTCGTCGTAGGCGAAGTGGACGTTCTCGAACCGGACGCGGCCGGCGACCGGAGGGAGGGGCCGGGCGTGAGGGGCGTCCCTCACGTCGGGCTCGATGTCGAGGACCTTGAAGACCCGCTCGAGGCCCGCGCGGGAAGACGAGATCTCCGCGAGGTTCTGGCTGATGCTCTGGATCGGTGCGTAGAGGTCCTTCAGGTAGGAGAGAAAGATCGTCAGCTCGCCGATGCCGAGGCGGCCGTCGAGGACATGGAGGGCTCCGATCCAGACGAGCGCGGCCGTGCCGACGGCGAGGACCGAGTCGACGACGAGCGCGAACACGGTCTCCGTGCTGTAGAGCTTCAGGCTGAGGGCGAGGCTCCGCTCGCTCCCGGAGCGAAACTCGGCGATGGCCCCTTCCTCGCGCGAGTAGGCCTGAACGAGCTTCACGGCGCCGATCGTCGACTCGGCCCGCGCGTAGAGGGCGCTCTCGGCCGCGCGGGAGTCGGTCGCCTGCGCGTGGATCCGCCCGGTGATCCGCGTGATGGCGAAGTAGAGCGGCGGACAGACGACGAGCGCCACGAGCGACATCGAGACGTCGAAGCTCATCATCACGGCGAACATCCCGCCGAGCATCGCGGCCGCGCTCGCGAGGGGGAGGATGCCGTTCATCACGAGGCCCTGCGCCGAGTACGTGTCGGACATGACCCGGTAGAGGAGGTCGCCGGTCTGCTGCTGGTTGTGGAAGCGGAG
>CAZNSS010000946.1:0-1697 GCA_964575465.1 uncultured Holophagales bacterium
GGTAAAAATAGACATCCTCG
Source organism: uncultured Holophagales bacterium (assembly GCA_964575465.1). Taxonomy (GTDB): domain Bacteria; phylum Acidobacteriota; class Thermoanaerobaculia; order UBA5066; family UBA5066; genus UBA5066. The sequence goes on from CAZNSS010000946.1 coordinate 21, forward strand.
CGCGCCGAAGGCGTCCGACTAACCCTTATTGGACGGCTGGGGGTGGCGAGGATAGACGGCGGGGATTGCTAGGTAAGCGGGATACGGGGTAGGGATAGACGGCTGGGGGAGTTGGGAATGGGGAAAAGGGATGGACGGCGCCGAAATTCGTAAGTGTTTGCAGGGAATCGAGATGACGTGAGGGGGGATTGCACTGCGGGTACACTCCGTGCCCTTGGGTGGCAGAGGATTGGAACGTTGCCATCTACTACTCTCGAGGGGTTGATGAGGGCTTGAGTGACCCCGGGGTGAAGAAAAGTTCCCGAAGCGACGAAGTCGCGAACTGGCCCGCGGGAAGACAGTCGGATGTCCGGGTGAGGGAACCTCCACGCCAGGGAGCGCAGGGTCTCAGGGCATGCGATCCAGTGGACTCCGAACCCCCCGCCCCCCCGATTTATTCAGCACGTGAGTGTAGATCATGGTCGTCGAGACGTCGCTGTGTCCAAGCAGCTCCTGGATGGTCCGGATGTCGTAGCCGTCCTCGAGGAGGTGGGTCGCGAAGGAGTGGCGGAGGGTGTGGCAGCTGGCCGGCTTCGTGAGGCCGGCGGCGACGACGGCGTTGTGGACGGCGCGCTGGAGGACGGTCTCGTTGAGGTGGTGGCGGCGGAGCGCGCCGGAGCGCGGGTCGCGCGAGAGGGAGGCGGCGGGGAAGACCCACTGCCAGCCCCAGAGGGTGGCGGCGCCGGGGTCCTTGCGGGCGAAGGCGTCGGGGAGCCAGGCGCGGCCGAAGCCCTCGGCGAGGTCGCGCGCGTGGAGGCGGCGGACCTCCGAAAGGTGGAGGGCGAGCGCGCCGCGGGCGGCGTCGGGGAGCATGGTGACGCGGTCCTTCTGCCCCTTGCCGTCGCGGATGACGAGCTGGCCGAGGCCGAAGTCGACGTCCTTGACGCGGAGGCGGAGGACCTCGAGGAGGCGCAGGCCGGCGCCGTAGAGGAGGGTCGCCGCGATCTTCTGCGGGCCGTCGAGCCGGGAGAGGACCCGGTGGACCTCCTCTCGCGTGAGGACGGTCGGAATGCGGCGCGGCTTCTTGGCGCGGACGAGCCCGTCCTCGCGCGGCAGCGGCATCCGGAGGACCTCGCCGTAGAGGAAGAGGAGGGCCGAGAGGGCCTGGTTCTGGGTGCTCGCGGCGACCTTCGCCTCGACGGCGAGGTGGGTGAGGAAGCGGTTGACGTGGAGGGGGCCGAGCTCGGAGGGGTGGCGCTTGCCGTGGAAGAGGATGTAGCGCCGGGCCCAGTCGACGTAGGCGCGCTCGGTGCGGAGGGAGTAGTGCTTCGCACGGAGGGCGTACGCCATCCGGTCGAGGAGCTTCGGCTCAGTCGTAGACGCCGTCGGCGTACCAGCGGCCGGTGGGGCGGTCGCGGTAGACGCGGTAGAGGCCGCCGCCGTCGAGCTCGACGTCCCAGTAGTCGCGGGCGGCGGGGGCGTCGGACCACCAGCCGTCCTCGAGGGTCCAGGGGCCGGCGGCCACGCGGATGCGGCCGCGGACGGGCGTTGCGGCGGAGGGAAGGGCGTTGAGGGAGACGGGCGAGTCGGCATGGGTGAGGACCTCCAGCTCGACGGCGGGGCGGAGCGCGCGGACGGCGAGGAGGCCGCGCGCGGGGCGGAGCGGCGGGGTGAGGAGGGGCGCGGGGGGCGGCGCGT
>CAZNSS010000947.1:0-1695 GCA_964575465.1 uncultured Holophagales bacterium
CGAGGCGGTGACGCTCGCCTCCCTCGTCGAGAAGGAGACCGGGGTCGCCTCCGAGAGGGCCCTCGTCTCGGCGGTCTACCACAACCGCCTGCGGGCCGGGATGCCGCTCCAGTGCGACCCGACCGCCGCCTACGCCCTCCGCAGGAGGGGGCTCTGGACGGGAGCCCTCACGCACGACGGGCTCGCCGTCGACGACCCCTGGAACACCTACGCGCGAAGCGGCCTCCCTCCCGGCCCCATCGCGAGCCCGGGCGCCGCCTCCCTCGAGGCGGCCGTGGCGCCGGCCGACGTCCCCTATCTCTACTTCGTCGCCGTCGGGGACGGCTCCGGGGAGCACCGCTTCTCGGTGACCTACGACGAGCACCTCGGGAACGTGACCCGCTTCCGGCGCGCGCGGGCCGCGCGGGAGACCGCATCCGGCGCCCCCCGCTGAGTTAGACTTTTCCGCCCCCGGAAGTCACGCGAAGGTGGAGCGCCCATGAGCAGCACCGGCCCCATTCCCCGTCTCTTCGGCCCGTACGTCCTGACCCGCCACCTCGGCGCCGACCCTCTCGGAAGCGTGTATCGCGCCGGGACGGCCTCCGGAGCGCACCTTGCGCCCTTCCTCCTCGTGCGCGTCTTCGACGGGGCCGGTGTCGACCACGGCGCGCTCGTTCCCGCGATGGAGGAGGCGTCCGAGTATCTCGAGGAGGTGCGCGGGCCCGCCGTCGCCAAGGGAGCCGTCCTCGGCATCGTCGAGGACATCCCGTTCGCCGGAATCGAGTACGTGCCGGGGCGGACGCTGGACCGGCTCTTCTCGGGCGAGGGGCAGGGCTCGATTCCCCTGCCGGTCGAGCACGCGCTCCTCATCGCCGAGAAGCTCCTCGTCGCGCTCGAGGCCGGGAAGCCCTTCGAGAAGAAGATGGGGGCCCCGCACGGGTTCCTGACTCCCGGCCTCGTCACGATCTCGAACGACGGCGACGTCCGCGTCTACGGTGCGGGACTCGGCTCCGGGCTCCTCCCGTCGCTGAAGAAGCCCGCCGTCTTCGCCGCCTTCGGTCCCTACGTCGCGCCCGAGGTCCTCGCCTCGGGAAAGCCGACGGCCACGGGCGACATCTACTCGGCCGCCGCGATCCTCTTCCAGGCCCTGACCGGGAAGACCCCCGCCCCCGGCGCCGGCGCCGACGCCCTCGCGGGCGCCGTCCTCGCCGTCGACGGCAGCCCGATGCCGGAGGACCTCGCCCGCCTCCTCGCGCGGGGACTCGTGAAGGACCCGGCGCAGCGGGAGCAGGACGTCGTCGCCTACCGGAAGACCCTCGGCAAGCTCCTCTACGGAGGCCCCTACGCCCCCTCCACGTTCAACCTCGCCTTCTTCATGCACCAGCGCTTCGAGAAGGCGATCGACAAGGAGCGCAGGGAGCTGGCGCAGGAGGAGACGATCGACCCGAAGCCGCTCGCCGCGGCCGAGGAGAGGAAGGACAAGGAGGTCCGCGACCGGGCCCGGGCGGCGCGCGCCGCGGCCGACGTCCCCGTCCCCGTCTTCGGCGCGGGGACGTCGCCCGGGACGACGACGGTCGGCGGGACTCCGATGCCGAAGAAGTCCGGCCTCGGAGGCATTCCCGTGCCCGCCGTCGTCGCCGGCGTGGTCATCCCCCTCTTGGTCGCCGGGTGGCTCATCTTCGGCCGGGGCGGGGCCCCGAAAGCCGCCGCCCCGGC
>CAZNSS010000948.1:0-1694 GCA_964575465.1 uncultured Holophagales bacterium
CCCGCGCGAGGAGCGGCGTCGAGAGGTCGACGCCCGTCACGCGCGCCTCACCACGGGCGAGGACGACGGCATGCCGGCCCGTCCCGCACGCGAGATCGAGGATCCCCTCCGGCCCCCTCCGCGCGTAGGGGGAGAGGAGGCCGAAGACGAACTGGGCCTGGCGGGCCGCCTCGAGGTCGTCTCGCTCCGGGTAGAGCGCGAGGTACTCCTCCCCGAACCAGCTCGCGTACCAGGGGTCTCTCTCGGTCTCGGGTGTCAAGCGACCCGATGATACGGGCTCGGCTCTCCCCGGTCCTCTTCGCCTGTGGCTGAGGGGGCGGGGACACGCGGGCGCGTTCGGTGCACGCGCTCGCGGGCGATGCGAGCCCCTAGAATCGTCGCGTGCCGCTCCCGCTGGTCTCGCGCCGCCTGACGGGGTACGCTGCTCCCCTCTTCCCAGCCCTCGCGGCACTCCTCGTCCTCTTCTGGCGGATCCTCGCGCGTGGGGAGGTCTTCGCCGCGCGGGATCACTCCGCGTTCTACTGGCCCGTGAAGTCGGTCTTCGCCGCGCTGGTCCGCAGCTCCCGCGGCATCCCGCTCTGGAACCCGCTCCTCGCCTCGGGCCAACCCTTCGCCGCAAACCCGGAGCATGCCGTCTTCCACCCTCTCTCGGCGCTCCTCCTCCTCCTTCCGTTCGAGTGGGCGTTCCGCCTGCAGGTCGTGCTGCCGGTCCTCTTCCTCGCCCTGTCCGGGTACTTCCTCGGGAGAGCCCTTCTCCTCGGCCGGGCCGCGTCGGCGGCCTCCGCCGTCGCCTGGGGAGCGGGGGGCGCTGCGGTCTCGCTCGTGCAGCTCCTCCCGGGACTCTTCACGCTCTTTCCGCTTCCGGCCGCGCTGGCCTTCGCCGTCCGGATCGGCCGCCGGCGCGTCACCTCGGACGTCCTCGGCTTCGGCCTGATCTACGGGCTGATGGTCCTCGGCGGCGATCCTCCCGCGCTGCTGATGGGGACGCTCCTCTCCGCAGCGGCCGTGCTCCACGGGAACAGGCTCGACGCGCCCGCGAACGCCCCGGGCCCCCGCGTCGTCTCCCCGCTCGGGCGGCTCGTGCTCGGCGGGCTGCTCGGAGCGCTGGTCGGCGCCGCGACGCTCCTGCCCGGGCTCCACCACGGCCTCCGGACGGTTCGCGCCGGAGGCCTCGACGCGGCCACGGCCCTGAGCTACACGACTCCGCCGGTTCGCCTCGCCGAGCTCGCCGTACCCGGCGTGTTCGACTACGGCGCCCGGTCCGACGGCGGCGGCACCGTCGGGGAGCGCCTCTATCCGGAGCGCGGGGCCCCGTTCCTCCCGACGATCTACCCGGGCATCCTCGTCATCGCCGCCGCTTCGGCCGCCTGGGCCCGGCGAGGGAGCCCCGCACGGTTCTGGACCCTGCCGGCGGCCCTCGGCGCTCTCCTCGCGCTCGGCGCCGCGACCCCCGTCTTCCCCGCGCTCCGCCTGGTCCCGGTCCTCTCCGGCATCCGCTTTCCCGAGCGTTTCCTCCTGGCCTCGCTCGCCGCGGTCGCCGTGGCCGGCGCCGTCGGGCTCGGGCGGCTTCTCGAAGGCGACCCGAAGGGCCTCCGGTCCGCCGCGGTTGGCGGCGCTCTCGCGCTTCTCGCCGCCGCGGGCCTCGGTTTCGCAGGCGGTGTCCCCGCGCCCCGCCTGGCCGGTCACGTCGCGCT
>CAZNSS010000949.1:0-1690 GCA_964575465.1 uncultured Holophagales bacterium
GGACGGCCTTGTACTGGTTCGCGATCGTCTCCAGGTCGGCGAGCGTCTTCGCCTTCGAGAGCGCCTCGAACGGGAGACCCTCCTGGACGAGCTCCTTCACGCGGGCCCGGGCCTTCGTCGCCGACTTGCCGGCGAGGTCCATCCCGGTCGGGAGGCCGAAGAGGGCGGCCGCGCCGACGAGGGTGTGTTTCGACGAGACGTCGGCCAGGTCGATGACGAGGAGGTCGGCCTTCCCGTCGCAGAGGCGCGTCCCGCGGCCGATCATCTGCGAGTAGAGGACCCGGCTCTTCGTGGGCCGCGCGAGGAGGACGACGGAGATCGAAGGCTCGTCGTACCCCTCGGTCGCCACCCCGACGTTGCAGAGGACCCGCGGGCTCGGCTCGCGCATCCAAGCGAAGATCGCGGCGCGCTCGTCCTTCGGCGTTTCCCCGTCGACGTGCCGGGCTGCGACGCCCGCGGCTTCGAAGGCGTCCGCGAGGTCCTTCGAGTGCTCGACCGAGGCCGCGAAGACGATTCCCTTCCGGCCGGCCGCGTGGTCGAGGTAGGCCTTCACGATCTGGCCGTTCCGCTCGGGGGTGTTCACGGCCTCGGCGAGCTCGCCGACCTTGAAGTCCTCCCGGGTCGCCCCGACTCCGTCGAGGTTCACGCCCGTCGCGACGGCCAGAGCCCGGATGTCGACCAGGTAGCCACGGGTGATCGCGTCGGGGAGCTCGAGCGAGTAGACGACCCGGTCGTAGACCTTCGAGAGGTCGGCCCCGTCCGCGCGGAAGGGCGTCGCCGTGACTCCGAGGAGGAGCGGCCCGCCGGGCTTGCCGGCGCCGAAGTGCTCGATCACGGACTGGTAGCTCTGGGCGCTCGAGTGGTGCGCCTCGTCGATCACGAGCGCGTCGAAGAGCCCAGCCGGGTAGCGCGTGAGGCGTCGGCTCCCCTGCCGGCCGATCGTCGCCACGGAGGCGCAGACGGCGTAGCCGGTGCCGGCGAAGAGCTCCCCGTCGAAGGCGGAGAGCGTCTCGACGTCGGCCCACCGGTCCGCCTGGTCCACCTGGACCGTCAGACCCGGGTTCCAGTGCCTCAGCTTCTCGGCGGCCTGGTCGAGGAGCTCCTCGCGGTGCGCGACGACGAGGAGGCGCCGGAGGCCGATCGCCGGGAGGTTCGCGAAGAGGACGGTCTTCCCCGTCCCCGTCGGGAGGGAGACGAGCTGTCGGCGCGTGCCGGCCGTCCTCGAGGATTCGATCGAGGCGAGCGCCTCGGCCTGGTAGGGGCGGAGCGTCACGGTGCCTCCACCCGCTGCAGGTCGGCGAGACCGGTCAGGAACGTGGCGTGTCGCCGCTCCTCGATGACCCGGCGCCCCAGCTCGAGCTCTGCAGCGTTCGCCCGGGCGGCGAGGGCGAAGTTCGCCTCGATCAGGGCGCCACGAGAGGCGACGAGGACGTCGAGCTGCTCCCGGAGGAAGGCGCACCCGGCGCAGCCGGGGCCCTCGAGGCTGGTGAAGCGTGGGGCGGGGGTATCGCTGTCCCCCTTTTTGTCCCCGTCTCGGTTGAGAATTGGCGTCTCAGGAGACGACGAGTCCGGGCCTAAGTCGCTGTAAACGCTCGGCCCGGTCTCGCAGGAGATGTCATGAATGGCGGAAGCGAATGGGAGTCGAACCCACCCGCCGCCCCTCTCGGAGCGTGCACGCTGGTTTTGAAGA
>CAZNSS010000950.1:0-1689 GCA_964575465.1 uncultured Holophagales bacterium
CCGGTCGCGTCGGCGGAGTGGACGATGCGCGCGACGGAGTGGGCCCCCTCGCGCGTGAAGTCGAGGTCCCCCTCGCGGGTCCGCGTGAACGGGACGCCGGCGTCGCCGATCAGGATCTCCTCGACGACCCGCGGCCCCTCCTGGGCGAGGAACCGGACGGCCTCCGCGTTGCAGAGGCCCGCGCCGGCGGCGAGGACGTCCTTCACGAGCGAGGCCGGGGAGTCCTTCTTGCCGAAGTAGATGATCCCGCCCTGCGCGTAGGCGGTGTTGCAGTCGCCCGGCTCGTCGGCCTTCGTCACGAGGAGGACGCGGACACCCCTCTTCGCGAGCGCGAGCGCGGCCGTCAGGCCGGCGATTCCGGTTCCGATGACGAGCGCCGGGACGCGGATCCGCCCGGCGGCCGGGCTCACTTCCGGCCCCGGCGCTCGGAGGCGACCTTCACGTCGAGGGCGACGTCGACGGCCCTCACGGAGTGGGTGATCGCCCCCACCGAGACGAAGTCGACGCCGGCGAGGGCCGCCTTCCTGGCCTTCTCGACGGTCATCCCGCCGGAGGCCTCGGTCGTCACGGAAGCGCCGGTCGCCTCGTTCCAGAGGGCGACGTCGGCGACGGCCCTCTTCATGTCGGCGACGGTCATGTTGTCGAGGAGGATCCGCTCGGCCCCCGCCTCGAGCGCCTGGTGGACCTCGTCGCGCGTCCGCGCCTCGGCCTCGAGGAGGCAGCGCTTCAGCGAGCGGTTCATCGCGCGGAAATCGGCGGCGCGGCGCGTGGCGTCCCATAGGCTGCCGCAGCCGTCGGCGTGGTTGTCCTTGACGAGGAAGGCGTCGGAGAGGCCCATCCGGTGGTTCGTCCCGCCGCCGCACCGGACGGCGTACTTCTCGAGCGCGCGCAGGCCGGGCGTCGTCTTCCGCGTGTCGAGGAGCTTCGCTCTCGTCCCGGCGAGCGCGTCGACGTAGGCGCGGGTCGCCGTCGCGACGCCCGTGAGGCGCTGCACGAGGTTGAGCGCGGTCCGCTCGGCGGCGAGGACCGTGACGGCCGGCCCCTCGACCCGGGCGAGGACGGTCCCCGCGGGGACGCGCACGCCGTCCTCGACGAGGATCTCCACGGAGGCCTGGGGGTGGAGGAAGCCGAAGACGCGCGGCAGGAAGGCGGTGCCGGCGACGACGGCCGCCTCGCGGCAGACCATGTCGCCCGCGACGCGGGCCCTCGGGCCGAAGACGGCGAGGGTCGTGACGTCCTCTCCGTCTTCCGCGAACGCGCGCGCCAGGAGGTCGTTCAGGGCTTCGACGAGGCGTCGATCGGTCTTCACGGGAACAGCATTCTAGAAGAGTGTCCGGCTGCGCGGCGGGCGGCTCTCCGATACGATCTCCCGCGAGGGAGGACCGACAGATGGCAGGACCCGTGATTCCCGAGAGGTACAGGGCGGCACTCGGCGAGGATGACCCCTACCGGGTGCTCTCCGAGACGCCTCAGGACCTCCGGAAGCTCGTGAAGGGGCTCACCGAGAAGCAGCTCGCGCAACCCCCGGCGCCCGGGAAGTGGTCGATCAAGCAGATCGTCGCCCACCTCGCGGACGGCGAGGTGATCCTCGGGTCGCGCTACCGCTTCGTCGCGGCGCACGAGAGGCCGGCGATCGCCGGTTACGACCAGGACCTCTTCGTCGAGAAGCTCGGCGTGGCGAACGCCACG
>CAZNSS010000951.1:0-1688 GCA_964575465.1 uncultured Holophagales bacterium
GTCAACACGGCGAACGAGAACGAGATCCTCAAGCGACGGCTGTTCGGGCCTCGCAGTGAGCGCTCGGGCACGAGCGAGCTCCAGCTCACGCTCGGCAATCTCCTCGAGGAGCAGAAGCAGCTCCAGAAGAAGCTCGACGAGGCCGTGCGCAAGAGCAAGGAGGGAGATGCCGCGGGCGCGAGCTGCGTCGACGGCGACGAGCCGCCGAAGAAGGAGCCGCCCACCAAGCCGTCGCCGAAGGGCCGTCGCAACCTAGCGGAGTCGTCGCTGCCGCGCGTGCGTGTCGACCTTCGCGACGCCGACATCGAGGCCAGCGGCGGCCGATTCATCCGGTGGGAGACGAGCTTCGAGCTGATGCGGCAACAGGCTGCGTGGAAGGTCCTCGAGAAGAGGACCGCGCAATACGAGATCTCCGTCGCAGGGAAAAAGAGCGTGCTCGGCGTCGAGCAGCCTCCGAAGCTCCTTCGTCGAAGCATGCTCCACACCTCGACGATCGCTTGGCTCCTCGTGCAAAAGTTCGCGCTCGGCGTCCCGCACCATCGGCTCGAGCAACACCTCGCCGCTCAGGGCGAGCACCTCGATCGCAGCACCATGTGCCGCAACGTCGAGGAGGCCGGGAACGCCCTCGGTGCCACCGTCGTGCACGCGATGTTCCGCGACGCGCTCGAGAACTGCAGCGTGCTCTCGACCGACGCGACCGGCGCCGCGATCCAGCCCGGCCCGCGCAACAGCGGCACGAAGCAGAGCTGCAAGAGCGGGCACTTCTTCACAGTGGTCGCCGACTGCGCACACGTGCTCTTCAGCTACGCCGAGCGCCACTCGAGTGACTCCGTAGAGAAGCTCTTTCACGGCTACAAGGGCTTCCTCCAGGCCGACGCGAGCTCGGTCTACGACATCCTCGATCGCGGTCCGCCGTCGAGCTCGGAGCAGGGGGTGGTGCTCGTCGGTTGCTGGGCCCACTGTCGCCGCTACTTCTTCGATGCTGCCATATGCAAATACGAAGTTGGCATTCAGGGCCTGCTACGCGTTCGTGCGATCTACGCGGCGGACAGCGCTCTCGCCGACCTCCCGCCGGTCGAGCGCAAGCGTCAGCGCCTCACGCGCGTACTCCCTCTCGTCGAAGACTTCTTCTCGTGGGTCAGCTCGATGGCGGGGCTCACGGCCGGGCGCACGCTCGCGACGCGCGCGCTCGGATACGCGCAGAATCAAGAGCAGGAGCTCCGTCGTGTCTTCCTCGATGGGAGACTCCCGCTCGACAACACGCGCAGCGAACGAGCGCTCCGCAAGATCGTCGTCGGCCGCAAGAACTGGATGTTCTACGGCTCCGACATCCACGCCGAAGCCGCGGCCGCGGTCTTCAGCCTCGTCGCTTCGTGCCGCCTCCACCGCGTCGATCCAGAGCTCTATCTCGACGAGGTCATGCGCGTGCTGCCCTACTGGCCGCGAGAGCGCTTCCTCGAGCTGGCCCCCAGCCGATGGCGGACGACCCGTGCTGTACTCGACCCCGACGAGCTCGCCATGCCCATCGGCCCCATCTCGATTCCAGCCCCGCCCGCCGAAACCCCGAGCTCCCCTCCCTGACCGCCCCCGCCGCGCCTACGTGGGGTTCGTGCAGCGTGTACGAAGCTCGGCGCGCGCCCGCGGGCGCGTACGCAGGGCCCTCCGCCGCCAACGACCGGCTTTCCCTC
>CAZNSS010000952.1:0-1683 GCA_964575465.1 uncultured Holophagales bacterium
ACGCGGCCCGCGGGGACCCTCGTGACGCCGGGCTTCGGGAGGCGCGTCGCGCGGCGCGACATCCTCGCCCTCCTCGCCGAGCGCGGCGTCCGCTACACGTTCGTCGAGACGCACCTCGTCGCGGGGCGGGTCGGGAGGCCGGCCTACGGCGGGAGCGGCGGCGAGCCCTGGAACCCGGGGGAGGAGACTCCGACCGGGCGGACGCCCTACGCCGTCCACCGGGTGAGGACCGAGGCGGGGCGCGTCGCCGTCCTCGCGCGCGACCCGCGCAGCTCGGAGCAGGTCTGGTCTGGGCGGGTCGGCTACCCGGGCGACCCGGCCTACCTCGAGTTCCACCGGAAGGCGGCGCGCGGGGGGCTCCGCTACTGGTCGGTCACCGACGCGCAGGGCCCGCTCGACGGCAAGGCGCTCTACGACCCCGGGGCGACGGCGGCGCGCGTCGCCGCGCACGCCGCCCACTTCCGCGGCCTCCTCGAGGAGACGGCGGCGGCGGAGCCCTCCGCCCGCGTCGTCGTCGCGATGTTCGACTTCGAGCTCTTCGGGCACTGGTGGTTCGAGGGGGTCGACTTCCTCGCCTCGGTCTTCCGCGAGCTCGCGCGCGGGGACGGGTCCGTCCGCCCGGCGACGGCTTCGGAGGCCGTGGCCGACGCCGGCGCGGCCCCGGAGATCACCCTGCCCGCCGGCTCCTGGGGGAGGGAGGGGGACTTCCGCGTCTGGGAGAACCCGGAGACCGTGGGGTACTGGCGGAGGGTGGAGGAGACCGGGCCGCTCCTGGAGCGGATCCGGGAGGCCGACCCGCGCCTCTTCCCGGCGGCGCTCCGGCAGGTCCTCCTCCTCCAGGCCTCCGACTGGCCGTTCCTCGTGGAGAACGGCTCGGCGCGCGACTACGCCGAGACGAGGATCGACGGCCACTTCCGCTCCGTCGAGGCGCTCGCGGCCCTGGCGGCCCGGCCCGGGCCGAGGAGCCGCGAGGAGGCCCTATTCCTCGCCCGCCTCGCCCGGAGCGACCGGGCCTTCGGGCCGGAACTCGGCGGCTGACGGGGGCCTGCCGGCTCCCGGCCGGCCGCCCCGGGACGAAGTCCGGCGCGGGAGCCGCAACGTAGAATCTCCGGGCGAACCCGCCAGACCCCTCGCGAGAAAGGACGATCCTATGGCCTACACGGCGAAGAGCTACGACCACCTCCTCGGGACCCCGGGCTTCTCCGACGCCCTCCTGAAGAACCACTTCACCCTCTACCAGGGCTACGTCACGAACACGAACAAGGTGAACGACGAGCTGGCGGCCCTCCTGGCCGACGGCAAGCAGGGGACCCCCGCCTTCGCGGAGCTCAAGCGCCGCCTCGGGTGGGAGTGGAACGGCATGCGTCTCCACGAGTACTACTTCGGGAACATGAAGAGCGGCGGCGCCGCCCTCGACCCGAACTCGGCCCTCGCGAAGAAGCTCGCCGCGGACTTCGGCTCCCTCGAGGCGTGGGAGAAGCACTTCAAGGCCGTCGGCACGATGCGCGGCATCGGCTGGACGACCCTCTACCAGGACCCCGCCTCCGGGCAGCTCATGAACATGTGGATCGGCGAGCACGACGGCGGCCACCCCGCCGGCGGCACGCTCCTCATGATCATGGACGTCTTCGAGCACGCCTTCATGCTCGACTACGGCCTCAAGCGCGCCGACTACATCGAGGC
>CAZNSS010000953.1:0-1683 GCA_964575465.1 uncultured Holophagales bacterium
CGGGTTGGGAAGCCCACTGCTAGTTTCCCGGTGACGGGAGGCGGGGCCGCCTTCAAGACGGTCTGAGGCAGGACCGGGTGGAGCCAGATCTCGGCGGCCGAACCGCGACCTGCGAACGCCGCGAGCGCGATCGCGAGGCAGACCCTCGCGCGGACCGATCCGCTCCCCACCCTGTCGGACATCACTCTCTCCTCCCCGGACCGGCGCCGATTCTAGGGCCGCCGCCCTCGCGGGGCCCGCTTCGGGACCGGCCTCTAGAATGACCCCGTGACCCGCGGCGCAAAGGTCCCGAGGCCCCGCGCCCGGCGCCGCGCCGCCGCGCTGGCCCTTCTCCTCCTCTTCCTTCTGCCGGCCGCGCTCCTCCTCCTCGTCCGCCTTCCCGCCGTCCGGGCGCGAATCCTCTCCGGCGCGCTGCGGAAGGTGGAGGCGGGTACCGGCCTCTCGCTCCGCGCCCGGGAGCTCTCGATCGACCTGATCGGGGGCCGCGTCGTCCTCCGCGGTCTCGCGGCCTCGGTCCCCGGCTCTCGCCCCTTCCTCGAGATCGACGAGACCCGGGTCGACGCCGACCTCGGCGAGGCCGTCCGCCCGCAGCCCCGGCTCCGGAGCCTTGCCCTGCGCGGGGCCCGGTTCGATCTCGGCGCACCGCTTCCCGAACCCCGAGGCGCCGCGGACGACGTCGGCCTGCCCTTTCTCTCCCGGCTCGACGTCGACGAGATCGACGTCGAGCTCGCGTCGGTCGCCTCGGGTCCTCTCCCGGGCTCGTTTCGGGCCGTCGCGCACGCGGCGACGCTCGATCGGGCCCGGGTGAGGGGCAGCCTGGCGCACGGCGTCCTCCACCTCCGCGCGGAGCTCCCGTCCGTCGTCATCGACCGCCCGGGCCCGGTGCGCCTCCTCGCGACGGGGGCACTCGCGCTCGAGGTGACGTCCGGCGGCGGCGTCCGCCTCGAAGAGCTGCGGATCGCCGGAGAGGGCCTCGCGGCGACGGCGTCCGGAACGGCCGGGCTCTCTCCCGACGCTCCGCTCGACCTCCACGCCGGGCTGCAGGCGACGCTGGAGAAGGTCGCCCCGGAGCTCCGCTCGTCGGGGACTCTCTCGCTCGCGGCGGACGTTCGCGGCAGCCGGTCCGCGACGGCCGCCGACGTCTCGCTCGAGGGGCGCGGCGTCCGGACGCCCGCGGCGTCGTTCGAGTCCTTCTCGGCCCGCGCCCGCCTCGACGGGAACGAGCTCCGCGTCGGCTTCGCGCAGGCGCGGCTCCTCCCGTCGGGGCGGCTCGAGGGAAACGGCCTCTTCGACCTCGCCTCCGGCGGGGGGACCTGGACCCTGCGGGCCGAGCGCCTTCCCGAGTCGCTCCTCGACACGGTCTCCGATCCCGCGGAGCGCGCACGCACGGGACTCGGCGGCACCGAGCTCGACGGCGTCGCCACGATCCGGCACAGCCGGGGCGACCCGCTCCCGCTCGCGGTCGACGCCGACCTCGTCCTCCGGCGCGGCGAGCTCCCGCTCGCGCTCGCGACGGTCCGCGCCGCTTCGCGCGGCTCCGCCACGCTCGATCTCTCCGCGACGCTCCTCCCCTCGTCGCCCGGCGAGCGAAGCCTGAGCGGGCGGCTCCGGGCTCCGTCGCTCGGGGCGCTCGCCGCCGGCCGCCTCGCCGACGGCCGCCTCCGCGTCGACGTCCCGGACCTC
>CAZNSS010000954.1:0-1680 GCA_964575465.1 uncultured Holophagales bacterium
TCGACCTGGACGGAGTGGTCGATGACGAGGTCGGCGGGGGAGAGCGGGTTCACCCTCGCCGGGTCGCCCCCCATCGCGACGATCGCCTCGCGCATGGCGGCGAGGTCGACGACGGCCGGCACGCCGGTGAAGTCCTGCATCAGGACGCGCGCCGGGTGGAAGGCGATCTCGGTGTCGGGCTGGGCCTTCGGGTTCCAGTCCGCCAGGGCGAGGACGTCTTCCTTTCGGACGACCCGGCCGTCCTCGTACCGGAGGAGGTTCTCGAGGAGGACCTTGAGCGAGTACGGGAGGGTCCGTACCTGCGGGTGCTCCTTCGCGAGCGTCTCGAGGCTGAAGTAGGAGACGGTCGTTCCTCCGGCCGTCAGGCTCGTCCTGGTCTTGAAGCTGTCGCTCATCGGTCCTCCGGTCGAACTCGGGGCAGCCTCGGATTCTAACGGGGCGGGCCGGGACGCTCCGGAATCCGCGGCGGTCAGTTCGGGTCGAAGCCCCCGCCCCCCATCCCGCAGCCGCCCATCCCGCAGTTCCCCATGTTTCCCGTCTCGCAGGAACCCATGCCGCAGGGGGCGTCGAAGGAGGCCCCACCCTTGTCGCCGCCGTGGGCCGCGAAGGTCGAGAGGAGGCGGTTCAGGTCTCCGGAGCCGCAGTGGGCGCACTCGGGGACGTAGTCGGCCGCGTCGCCGGCGAGGACGAGGTCCTCGGTCTTCTTTCCGCAGGCGCGGCAGCTGTACTCGTAGACGGGCATGGCGGACCTCCCGGCCGGGATTCTAAGGAGGGACCCCGCCGCGGGCGAAGCTCGCCGCGCGACGGCGTTGCTGCGGTGCGAGAATCCGGCGACCGATCGGGCGGGAGGGCGTCGCATGCGCTGGGTCGTCTTCAACCAGAAGGGGGGCGTCGGCAAATCGACGCTCGTGAGCAACCTCGCCGCGGTCGCCGCGGACGAGGGGGAGCGTTCGCTCGTCGTCGACCTCGACCCTCAGGGGTGCTCTTCTCATTACCTCCTCGGGCCCCGCGCGAAGGCGGCGCGGCCGAACCTCGCCGACTTCTTCGAGCAGAGCCTCGCGATCCGCCTCTTCGACGAGAGCCTGCGGACGTTCATCCACGCCTCTGGGTTCGAGGGGCTCGACGTCCTCCCGACGCAGCCCGTGATGGAGACGTTCCACGCGAAGCTCGAAGGGCGTCACAAGATCTACAAGCTCCGCGAGGCGCTCGAGCCGGTGACCGGCTACGAGCACGTCTTCTTCGACACGCCTCCGGCGCTCAACTTCTTCACCCTCTCGGCGCTCATCGCGGCCGAGCGGGTCCTCATCCCGTTCGACTGCGACGACTTCTCCCGCCGCGCCCTCTACGGCCTCCTCGAGGCGGTGGAGGAGGTGAAGCAGGACCACAACCCCCGGCTGCAGGTGGCCGGGATCGTCGTCAACGCCTTCCAGCCCCGCGCGAGACTCCCGCAGCAGCTCGTCGACGAGCTGAAGGCCGAGGGGCTGCCCGTCCTGACGCCGTACGTCTCGGCGTCCGTGAAGGTGCGCGAGTCGCACCAGGAGTCGACGCCGCTCATCCACTACGCCCCGTCCCACAAGCTCTCCGGAGAGCTGCGCGAGCTCTCGGCCGCGCTCCGCAGGAAGCCGCGCGTCACGGCGAAGGGAGCCGGCGCGCGGGCCGCGGCGCGGTGACGGCCCCGGG
>CAZNSS010000955.1:0-1680 GCA_964575465.1 uncultured Holophagales bacterium
GGCCGCCTGCCAGAGGGCGGTGCGGCGGGAGAGGCCGCGAGCGCCGGTCGTCGCGTCGGGGAGCGTCGCGAACGCGCCGGCGTGGGCGAGGGCGGAGAGCTCGTCCTCGCGGAGCTGGGCGCGGCGGGCGAGGTCCTTCACTCCGGCGAACGGCGCGCGGTCCCGCTCGCGCTCGATGGCGTCGGCGGTCGAGGAGCGGAGGCCGCTCACGTAGCGCAGGCCGAGGCGGACGGCGAGCGACGGCGTGACGACGGCGGGCGAGGGGCGCGGGAGGTGCTTCGGCCACGGACCCTTCAGCCGCTCGGTGCGGCAGAGGCGCCCCGAGCGGGTGACGTCGATCGGGAGGACGTCCGTCCCGTGGTGCTGGGCGTCCTTCACGAGCGTCGCCGGGTGGTAGAAGCCCATCGGCCAGGCGTTCAGGAGGCCCGCGAGGAAGGCGGCGGGGTGGTGGACCTTCAGCCAGCCGCTCGCCCAGGCGATGAGGGCGAAGCTCGCCGCGTGCGACTCGGGGAAGCCGTAGAGCGCGAACGACGTGATCGACCGGACGATCTGCTCCTGCGCCTCGCCGGTGATGCCGCGCTCGGTCATCCCGGAGCGCAGGCGCGTCTCGATGACGGCCATCCGCTCGCTCGAGCGCTTGAAGCCCATCGCGCGTCGCAGCTCCTCGGCCTCGCCCCCGGTGAAGCCGGCCGCGACCATGGCGATCTTCAGGAGCTGCTCCTGGAAGAGCGGGACGCCGAGGGTACGCTTGAGGATCGGCTCGAGCGAGGGGTGCGGGTACTCGACGGGAATACGCCCCTGCCGCCGGTCGAAGAAGGGGTGGACCATCCCGCCCTGGATGGGCCCCGGCCGGATGATCGCCACCTGGATGACGATGTCGTAGAAGCAGCGCGGGGCGTTGCGGGGAAGGGAAGCCATCTGCGCGCGGCTCTCCACCTGGAAGAGGCCCACCGTGTCGGCCTTGTTCAGAATCTCGTAGACCGCCGGGTCGTCGTGCGGCAGGTGCGCGAGGTCGACGTGGACCCCCTCGGCGCTCCGGATCGTCGGGACCATCTCGGCGATGGCGCCGAGCATCCCGAGGCCGAGGAGGTCGATCTTGATGATGCCGAGGTCGGCGCAGTCGTCCTTGTCCCACTGGATGACGACGCGGCCGGGCATGGCGGCCGGCTCGAGCGGGACGACCTCGTCGAGCCGCCCTCCGGCGACGACCATCCCGCCCGAGTGCTGGCCGAGGTGGCGGGGGAGGTTCTGGATGCGGCGGAAGAGGGAGCCGAAGTGCCGGAGGCGGACGTCGTCGGGGTCGAAGCCGGCGGCGCGCATCTCGTCGGCCATCTTCGGGGGGAGGGCGGGAGGTGCCGTCGTCCCTTCGGCGAAAGCGGCGGCGCGGGCCGCGGCCGCCTCCTTCGGATCCCCGTCGCCCGTCTCCCGTGCCGTGAGCGACCCGGCCGCGTCGCGGTACTCCCCGAAGCTCCACGTCGCGAGCCGCTTGGCGAGCGTGTCGACCTGCTCGGTCGAGAAGCCGAGCGCCTTGGCCGTCTCGCGCGCGGCGGAGCGGTCGCGGTAGGTGATGGTGTTCGCGGTCATCGCCGCGCCGTGGACGCCGTACGTCGCGTAGACGTGCTGGATCACCTTCTCCCGCGCGTCGCCCGAGGGGAGGTCGAGGTCGATGTCGGGCCACTC
>CAZNSS010000956.1:0-1680 GCA_964575465.1 uncultured Holophagales bacterium
CGGGCCCGCTGCCAGCGGGCGAAGGCGAAGAGGCCGAGCGGAAGCCGGAGCCCGACCCGTTTGCCCGCCTCGCGCGTGCCCTCCTCGCCGACGCCCTCGACGAGGGCGCCCAGGCCGTGGAGATCGGGCCCGAGGGGAAGGGCGTCCTCCTCAGGACCTTCGCCGGCGGGCTCACGCTCTCCTCGCGCCCGCTTCCACCCTCGGTCCTCGACCCGCTCCTGGCCTGGTTTCTCGCCCGGAGCCGGCCCGCCGGCCCCTTCGACGACGGGGGCCTCGTCCTCCAGAAGGGCCGGCAGCGCGTCCGCGTCGAGGTCTCGGTGAACGCCGCCGGCACCGCGTGGCTCGTCCTCGAGCGCGGGAGCGCGACCGCCCTCGAGCCGGGCGCGGCGGAGATCTGCCTCCACGAGGGGGCCGAGGGGGACGTCTTCTGCCCCTCGTGCGGCGCCCCGCTCTGAGCCGCGGCCCCCCCCGCCGTCAGAAGCGGTAGAAGAGCGAGGCCGAGAGGACCCTCGACAGTCGCCCGACGTCGAACGCGAGGTCGAAGGAAACGCGGCGGGAGACCGTCGCGCCGAGACCGCCCGAGAAGCGGTCGTCGGGCCGGCCGCCGTCGTAGACCGTTCGCACGCCCTCGGAGAACGGCGGGTCGGTCACGTCGTACGCCGTTCCCGTTCCGTCGCGCGCCTTCAGGTCCGCCGTCACCCCGCGGGCAGGCTCGCGGTGGTAGCCGAGCCGGAAGGCGAGGAGGAGGCCGGGCGAGTCCGCGACGTACTCGACGCCGATGCGCGGGACGACGACGTCGTCGGCCGGCGCGAGCTCCGCCAGGAGCGGCCCCACCGGGAAGCCGGGGAACGGCCCCGCGAGACCACGGTACGAGACGGTCGGCAGGGAACGGTCGAAGAAGTCGCCGTACGCGATCCACTGCGCCTCGGCCGCGACCGTCAGCCCCGGCAGCGGCCGCGCCGCGAGGCCCAGCGCCGCGTCCCGCGGGACGCGGGCCGAGAACGGCCGGCTCTCCTGTCCCAGGAGCGGAGTGGGAACGTCTCCCCCGATCTCCAGCGTCCCCGCCGCCTTCCCCGTCTGCCGGTAGACGGCCCCGGCCGTCAGCTTGCCGCCGGCGATCAGGTCCGCGTGAACGCCGACGACGAAGCCGAACGCGCTTCCGTCGAGATCCCGGATCGCCATGTACGACGTGAGCGTGTCCACCTTCGTCGGAGACTGGTAGGCGACGTTCACGATCCGATGCGGCCCCGCGTCGTCGCCGAGGAGGTCGAGCTCCATCCGGTTCAGCGTGAAGCCCGCGCCGATCCGCAGCCGGTCGGTGGCCCGGTAGGCGACCGACAGGCCGAGGAGGCGGTTCCGGAGCGAGACCGAGCCGTACTCTCGGTAGCCGTAGAAGTAATCCCTTCGCGTCAGGTCGCCCGAGCGGTTGTCGCGGAACTCGAGGTACGAGTACCCGTCGGACCCCGGGTCGCCCTCGAAGCGGAGGTTCTGCGCGAAGCTGACGGCCGCGACGAACCGCCGGGAGACGGGGAGGACGACCCCGGCGAACTCGACGGCCGAGCCGCGCCCGGAGATGTCGGAGTTCGTTCCCCGCACCGGCGGGTAGGGATCGGTGAGGCTCCCCGTCGCCGTCGACCGCGCGGTGACGAGGCCGATGACGTCGTCCACGCTCTTCCCCGA
>CAZNSS010000957.1:0-1678 GCA_964575465.1 uncultured Holophagales bacterium
CTCTCCTTCGCGCCGAAGGAGACGCCGACGACGCGCGCGGGCCGGGCGGGGCGGATCTTCCCGAGCGCCGCGTCGAAGAGGACATCGGGCGAAAGGAGGCGCAGCTGGTCGTGCCCGACGTCCTCGGGGAACGAGGCGCTGAAGGCGTAGCCGCCCGGGTCGTCCGCGTGGAGCTCGGAGAGCGTCGGACGGCGGCCGCGCGCGTCCGAGAAGCCGGGCGTCACCGACACGTGGTGCCCGTTGCGGTAGGGGAAGAACGCGGTCGCGTCGGGGACGTTGTCGTCCGCCTGGCCGTGGAGGACGGCCACGAAGAGGTTTCGCGCGTTCGGCAGGAGGAAGCGGGGTGAGAGCTCGAACCAGCGGGCGAGGACCGACCCTCCCGCCTCGGGGGAACCGCCCGCGGCCGAGGCGTAGTCCGGGAACGTGGGGGACCAGAGCTGTCCCTGGAAGGCGTCCGTCGGCCCGGCGGCGTCGACCAGCGCGGCGAAGCGCGCAGGGTTCTGGAGGCCTACGGTCAGCGCCCCGCGGCCTCCCTGCGAGAAGCCCGCGAGCGCGACGCGATCGGGGTCGACCGGAGCGCGGGCGAGGGCGTCGTCGAGGCAGGCGAGGATGTCCGTCTCGTCGGGAACGCCGTCGGCGCCGTCGACGTAGTGGGTCGAGGGGACGCCTTCGCCTCCCGGCACGACGCGTCCCTCCCAGAAGACGAGGAGGGCGCCTCTCGCGTCCGCCTCCGAGAAGATCTCGGGGCGCTGGAACTGCCGCTTCGTTCCCCCGCGGCCGTGGAGGAAGAGGACGGTCGGGAGGAGGCTCGCCCCGTCCCACGACGCCGGGATCCGGAGCGCGTACGCGCGCTCGGCGCCGTCCGCGGGCGAGACGTAGGAGAGCGGGATGACCTGTTCGGGCGGGAGCGCGGCCCGGGCGGCCGTTGCGCAGGCGAGGAGCGCGGCGAGAAATGCGGCGGACGCCCGGAGGACTCGCCCCACGGGGTCACTCTCCGTGCACGTGGACGACGAGCGTCCGCCGGTGGGGGGACGTCCGGTGCTCGGCGAGGTAGACCCCCTGCCACGTCCCGAGGAGGAGGCGGCCCTTCCCGACCGGGATCGTCTCGCTCGAGCGGGTCACCGCGCCCCGGAGGTGGGCGGCCATGTCGTCGCCCCCCTCGGCGTCGTGCGCGTAGCGGGGGTCGCCGTCGGGCGCGAGGCGGGCGAGCCAGGCGAGGAGGTCGGCGCGCGCCGACGGGTCGGCGTTCTTCTGGAGGAGGAGGCTCGCCGAGGTGTGGGGGCAGAAGACGACGCAGAGGCCGGTCGACACGCCGCTCCGCGCGACGACCGCGGCGACGGCCTCCGTCACCTCGTGGAGGCCCCGCCCCGGGGTCCTCACCTCGAGCCGCTCCTGGCACTGCATCGGCAGCGACTCTACGCCAGCGGGGCCTCCACGTCCGCCTCGCCGGCCAGCAGGTCCCTCACGAGGCCCCCGTGGCGGCGGTCGAGGCGGAAGCCGGGCAGCTGGAGGTTCCGGAAGGCGAAGTGGGAGAGGAGCGACCGGACGCCGAGCGCCGCCAGGCGCGTGCAGAGGTCGTCGAGGAGGGCCGAGGAGAGCCCGCGCCCGCGAAGGCTCGGAGCCACGACGATGCCGTCGAGCTGCGCGGCGTCGCCGCCGAGGAGCGAGTACGACACGC
>CAZNSS010000958.1:0-1675 GCA_964575465.1 uncultured Holophagales bacterium
TGGCCCGGCGGCGCTTCCTCGTCGGCTTTGCCCTCCTCCTCGCCGTCGCGTCGCCGGCCCGAGGTGAGGGGCCGTCGGTCGTGCGGGCCGGAGAGGTCCGCCACGGGGACCTCGTCGTCCTGGGCCGCGAGGCCGTCGTGGAGGGGGACCTCGCGGGGACCCTCGTCGCCGTCGGAGGGACCGTCCGCGTCTCGGGCCGCGTCGGGAAGGACGTCGTCGCGTTCGGCGGAAACGTCCTCCTGGAGAGGGGAGCGGACGTCCGGGGCGACCTTCTCGCCGTCGGCGGCTCGGTCTCGACGGCCCCGGGGTCGGAACGGGCGGTCGGCGGCCGCGTCCTGACCGTCGGGGAGCTCGAGGCGGCCTTCGTCGCCGAGCTCCAGACCTCGCCTCTCTCGATGAGGCGACTGAGCGGCCTCCTCCTGGCCTTTCGGCTCGTCCTCCTCCTCCTGTGGCTCGTCGTCGGGCTTCTCCTGCTCCGGCTCCTCCCTCGACCGGTGTCGGCCGCGGCCGGGCTCGTGCCGGGACGGCTCGCCACCGTCGGCGCGGTCGGTGCCGCGACGGTGCTGGCGGCGGTTCTCCTCTCGGCCTTCCTCCTCCTCGCCCTGCCGGCCACCGCGGGTCTCCTCCTCGCCGGGCTCCTCGTCGCGCTCCTCGGTCTCGCCAAGGCGTTCGGCCTGGCGGTCGTCTTCATCGCCCTGGGCCGGCGCCTGACGCGCGGCGTGCGCCGGGGGAGCCCCCTCTTCGGGGACCCGGCGGCCCTCGCCGTCGGGCTCGCGCTCCTCGGCCTTCTCTCCCTCGTTCCCGTCGCCGGTCCGCTCCTCTGGGCGGTCGTCTCGCTCCTCGGGATCGGCACGGCGCTCGTCGCCGCCTCGCGATGGGACGCGCTCCGGCCGGCCTTTCGAGGGGCGGCAGGCCCCTGATACGCTCCGCCGCCCGGTGCCGCCCTCGACGCGGCCCGGCGAAGGAGACGGCATGGCGATCGCGATCGTCGGGGTCATCGGAGCAGGGCAGATGGGGGCCGGTATCGCCCACGTCGCCGCGCTCTCGGGCAGGGAGGTCGTCCTCGCGGACGTCTCCGTCGCCGTCGCGGAAAAGGGTCTCGCCGTCGTCCGGAAGAACCTCGCGCGCCAGGTGGAGAAGGGAAAGGTCGCCGCGGGGGCCGCGGAGGCCGCGCTCGCCCGGATCACCGCGGCGGGTGACGTCGCCGCCGTCTCCGGCGCCGACCTGATCGTCGAGGCGATCCTGGAGGACGAGGCCGTCAAGCGGGATCTCTTCGGCCGCCTCGACGCGCTTGCGAAGCCGGGCGCGATCCTCGCGTCGAACACGTCCTCGATCTCGATCACCCGCCTCGCGGCGGCGACGAAGCGCCCGGGCGACGTCATCGGGATGCACTTCATGAACCCGGTCCCCGTGATGCAGCTCGTCGAGGTGATCCGGGGGATCGCGACCTCGGACGCGACGGCGGAGGCCGTCGTGGCGGCCGCGAGGGAGATGGGGAAGGTCCCGGTCGAGTGCCGCGACTTCCCCGGCTTCGTCTCGAACCGCGTCCTGATGCCGATGATCAACGAGGCGGTCTTCGCCGTCTTCGAAGGCGTCGCCACGCCCGATGCGGTCGACACCATCATGAAGCTCGGCATGAACCACCCGATGGGGCCGCTCACGCTCGCCGACTTCA
>CAZNSS010000959.1:0-1674 GCA_964575465.1 uncultured Holophagales bacterium
CGCCTTCATCCCGCGGACGAGGCCGTCGGCCGGCTTCATCGAGATGCAGCGGACCCGGTTCTCGCCGAGGTGCTGGGCCACCTCGGTCATCAGGTCGATCGGGATCGTGGAGAGGCCGTCCGGGTCGGTGATGTGGACGGCGTTCAGGATGGACGGCAGGTGCCCGCCCGGGAACTCCACGTCGACGGTGGCGCCGATGACCTGGACGACTTTGCCTTCGATGGCCATGTGTTACCTCTGCGGCCGGCGGGGCCGGGAGAACTCGTGGGACGGGGAGACGGGGCCGGAGCTCATTTCAGCGCTTCCGCGCCGGAGACGATCTCGATGAGCTCCTTGGTGATCTTCGCCTGGCGCGCCCGGTTGTAGGTGAGGGTGAGCGAGTCGATCATCTCGCCCGCGTTCTTCGTCGCCGACTCCATCGCCGTCATCCGGGCCGCGTTCTCGGCCGCGTTCGACTCGAGGAGGACGCGGAAGACCTGGAACTCGACGTGCCGCGGAAGGAGCCGCCCGAGGATGACGTCGGGCCCCGGCTCGAAGAGGTAGTCGGCCCCCCCCTCCTTCGGCGCGAGCTCGCCGAGCTCGATCGGGAGGAGACGCTTCAGGGTGACGACCTGCGAGAGGACGCTCTTGAACTCGTTGTAGACCGCGTAGACCGCGTCGACCTCGCCGCCCGTGAAGCGGGCTGCGAGCGTGCGCGCGATCTCGGCCGCGGTCCCGTAGTCGAAGCGCTGGAAGAGGCCCGGCCTGGCCTCGAGGATCGGGACGGTCCGGCGCTTCCAGAAGTCGGTCCCCTTACGGCCGAGCGTCACGAGGGAGACCTCGGTTCCGGCGGCCGTCCGCTCGCGGACGAAGGCGCCGGCGGCGCGGTTCACGTTCGTGTTGAAGGCCCCGCAGAGCCCCTTGTCGCCCGTGACGACGACGAGGACGACCCGCTTCTCCTCGCGTCGGGAGAGGAGCGGGTGCGCCGCGGCGCCGTCCGCGCGCGCCGGGAGGCGCCCGGCGACGGAGGCGAGGGTCGCCTCGAGCGTCCCGGCGTAGGGGCGCGCGGCGATGACCCGCTCCTGCGACCGGCGGAGCTTCGACGCGGCGACCATCTTCATCGCCTTCGTGATCTGCTGCGTCGACTTGACGCTGCGGATCCGCCGCCGGATGTCGATCAGGTTCGGCATGGCGCCTCCGGCGTCAGACCTTCGCGCTCGGGTTGTCCGCGAGGTAGAGCTTCTTGGCCTCCGCCACGGCGGCCGCGAGGCCCTCCTCGAGCTCCTTCGTCATCTTCTTGGCGGTGCGGACCTCCTCGAGAAGCGGCACGCGCTCGGAGGAGAGGTACCTGTGGAGCGTCTTCTCGAACGGGAGGACCGCCTCGACGCGCAGGTCGTCGAGGAAGCCCTTCGTCCCGGCGAAGACCGAGGCGACCTGGAGCGCGACGTCCATCGGGACGAAGACGTTCTGCTTGAGGATCTCGGTGAGGCGCTTGCCGCGGTTCAGCTGGCTCTGGGTCGCCTTGTCGAGGTCGGAGCCGAACTGCGCGAAGGCGGCGAGCTCGCGGTACTGGGCCAGGTCGAGCCGGAGCGTGCCGGAGACCGTGCGCATCGCGCGGACCTGGGCGGAGCCGCCGACGCGGGAGACCGAGATGCCGACGTTGATCGCCGGCCGCTGGCCCGCGTAGAAGAGGTC
>CAZNSS010000960.1:0-1674 GCA_964575465.1 uncultured Holophagales bacterium
TGGATGCAGCCGCGCCCCGCTCGGGTCGCGATGGCCTGGCTCCCCGAGTCGGGCTTCGGCCCGGCGGACTGGAACGGCTACGACGAGTCGATGATCCTCTACCTCCTCGCCCTCGGCTCGCCGACGCACCCGGCGACGGACGGGGCGTGGGAGGCGTTCTGCTCGACCTACAGGTGGGCGGAGCACGAGGGGCAGGAGTACGTCAACTTCGCCCCGCTCTTCGGCCACCAGTTCTCGCACGCCTGGGTCGACTTCCGCGGCATCCGCGACGCCTTCATGCGCGGGAAGGGGATCGACTACTTCGAGAACTCCCGCCGCGCGGTCCTCGCCCAGCGCGCCTACGCGACACGGAACCCCGAGGGCTTCCGCGGCTACTCGGCCGACGTCTGGGGACTCTCGGCCTGCGACGGCCCGGCCGACGGGACCTTTGCCGTCGACGGCCGGTCGCGGAAGTTCGTCACCTACGGGGCCCGCGGAGTCTCCTCGTTCTGGTCGCACGACGACGGGACGATCACCCCGATGGCGACGGCGGCGTCTCTCCCGTTCGCGCCGGAGGTCGTCCTCCCGGCCGTTAAGGAGATGAAGCGGCTGCACGGCGAGCACCTCTGGGGCACGTACGGCTTCCTCGACGCGTTCAACCCCACGTTCCGTCGGACGGACGTCCCCACGCCCCTCGGCAAGGTGGTGCCGGAGGCGGGGTGGTACGCGACGAACTACCTCGGCATCGACCAGGGCCCGATCGTCCTGATGATCGAGAACCAGCGGAGCGGTCTCTTCTGGCGCCTGATGCGGAGGTCCCCGCCGATCGTCGCGGGCCTGCGCCGAGCGGGCTTCTCGGGCGGCTGGCTCGACGGGGTCCCGGCGGAACGAAGCGACCTCCGGGGGGCGGCGGCGCGGTGAGGGCGCTCGCCGCGGGCGTCCTCCTGGCCGCGGCGACGGCCTGCTCCCGCGGTGAGGGTCCTTCCGGCGCGGTGCGGCTCTGGGCCTTCGGGCGGGAGGGGGAGGTCGTCCGCGAGCTCGTCCCGGAGCTCGAGAGGCGGCACCCCGGCCTGAAGGTCGAGGTGCAGCAGATCCCCTGGACGGCCGCGCACGAGAAGCTCCTGACCGCGTTCGTCGGGCGCGAGCTGCCCGACGTGGCGCAGATGGGGAACACCTGGATCCCCGAGCTGGCGGCGCTCGACGCGATCGAGCCGCTCGACGCCCGGGTCGCCGCGAGCCCGACGATCCGGGGCGAGGACTACTTCCCCGGGATCTGGGAGACGAACGCCCTCGACGGCGTCCTCTTCGGCGTCCCCTGGTACGTCGACACGCGGCTCGTCTTCTTCAGGAAGGACCTCCTCGACGCGGCCGGCGTCCCGGAATTCCCGAGGAGCTGGAGCGCGTGGCGTGCCGCGATGGAAGCGGTGAAACGGAAGGGCGGGGCCGGGCGCTTCGGCCTCCTCCTCCCGACGAATGAGTGGGCCCAGCCCGTGACCCTCGCCGTCGCCGCGGGCGCGGAGCTCCTCTCGGACGGCGGGCGGCACGGCGCGTTCCGGGCCCCCGAGTTCCGGCGCGCCGCGGAGTTCTTCGTCGGTCTCTACCGCGACGGCCTCGCGCCGCCGCTCGCGAACACGCAGGTGGCGAACCTCTACCAGCAGATGGCCGCGGGCGACTTCGCGATGTACGTCACCGGGC
>CAZNSS010000961.1:0-1670 GCA_964575465.1 uncultured Holophagales bacterium
GCTCCGTCGTGAAGTGGGACGGGAACCGCCTCACCGTCTGGGACACGACGCAGGGGGTCTTCGTCGTGCAGCAGCGGGTCGCGGAGGCGCTGAAGCTCCCGCTGGCGAACGTCCGCGTCATCGGCCACTACATGGGGGGCGGCTTCGGGTCGAAGCTCGAGGCGGGGAAGTACACGGTCGTCGCGGCGCTCCTCTCGAGGATGACGGCCCGCCCCGTGAAGCTCTTCCTCTCCCGCGAGGAGACGTTCCTCGCGGCCGGCAACCGGCCGGCGAACACGATGAAGGTGAAGGTCGGCGCGACGAAGGACGGCACGCTGACCGCGATCGAGTTCACCTCGATCGGCTCCGGCGGCGCCTACCCCGACGGCGCGTCGACGTCGTTCCTCGCGGCGGACCTCTACACCTGCCCGAACGTGAGGACCGTCGACGAGAACGTCGCGATCAACGCCGGCCGCTCGCGCGCGATGCGCGCACCGGGCTTCCCGCAGGGGGCCTGGGCGCTCGAGCAGGCGATGGACGCGCTCGCGGGGAAGCTCGGGATGGACCCGGTCGCGCTGCGCCTCGCGAACGTCCCGAAGGTGAGCCAGCGCCGCGGGAACCAGCCCTACACCTCGACCGGCCTCGCGGAGTGCCTCCGCGAGGGCGCGAAGGCCTTCGGCTGGGAGGCGGCGCGGAAGGCGAAGAAGGCCGAGGGGCCGATCCGTAAGGGGTACGGCGTCGCCTCGGCGCTCTGGGGCTACGGAGGGGGGCCGCCCGCGACGGTCGTCGTGAAGCTCTATGCCGACGGGAGCGTCAACGTGAACTCGGGCGCCGCGGACATCGGCACCGGGACGAAGACGGTGATGTCCCAGGTCGTGGCGGAGGAGCTCGGCGTCCCGCTCGAGAAGATCCAGATCGAGCACGCCGACACCGGGACGACGCAGTACAGCGGGCCGAGCGGCGGCTCGAAGACGGTCCCGTCCGACATGCCCGCGGCCCGCGCCGCGGCGATCGAGGTGAGGACGAAGCTCCTCGCGGGGGCCGCCGAGGAGATGAAGGTCCCCGCCTCCGAGCTGAGGCTCGAGGGTCCCGACGTCGTCTCGACGAAGGACCCTTCGAAGAAGCTCGCCGTCACGGCCGTGAAGGCGCTCGACAGGCATCAGGTCCTCGTCGGCGTCGGAACGCGCGGCCCGAACGTCGAGGGAAAGGTCATCTCGATGTTCGCCACGCACTTCGCCGAGGTCGAGGTGAACACGAGGACCGGCGAGGCGACCGTCACGCGGCTCCTCGCGGCGCAGGACAGCGCCCGCGTCATGAACCGCCTCACGTTCGAGTGCCAGGTGCAGGGCGGCCTCGTGATGGGGCTCGGCCTGGGCCGGACCGAGGAGAGGGTCCTCGACCGCCAGACCGGGAAGATGTGCAACGCGAACTGGCACGACTACAAGATCCCGACGGCCCTCGACGTTCCCACCGAGCAGAAGGTCCTCTCGGTCGACCTCGTCGACACCGAGTGCAACACGGCCGGCGCGAAGGGCGTCGGCGAGCCGTCGACGATCGCCACCGCCGCCGCCATCGCCAACGCCGTCCACGACGCCGTCGGAATCCGGGTCTTCGACTCGCCGATCACGCCGCCGAGGCTCGCCGCGCTCCTCGCCGCGGCCGGGAAGAAGGGGTGACGCGATGCTTCCGAG
>CAZNSS010000962.1:0-1665 GCA_964575465.1 uncultured Holophagales bacterium
TTCACGCGCGCGTCGACGTCCCAGGTGAAGTCGCAGCCGACGCCGAAGCCGCCGAGCATCCCGCGGAACGTGAACGCGAACGCCTCCGAGAGCGGGAGGGCGAGCCGCACGCCGACGAGCGGGTCGACCCAGTCGGCGCTCGCGCTCGTCGTGGTCGTCGCCTGCGGCTTCCGGAGCTCGATCGCGGTCTTCAGAGACGTGTAGCGCAGCCCGCCGACGGCCTCGAAGACGGGGGAGATGCGGTACGAGCCCGTCGCCTCGACGAGCCACTCGTCCATGTCGACTTCGGCGGTCGCCCGCCCGCCGTCACCGGTGCCCGTCGCCCCGAGGCCCATGTAGACGACGTCGGCCGTGACGGCCCACTTCGGGGCCTCGCCGCGGTAGTCGGCCATCGCCCCGAATTGGAGGTTCTCGAAGATCTTCGACGAGGTGAGGTTCACGTCGCCCGTCACGGGGCCGGCACCCGCCGTCCCCGTCATGTTCGCGCCCATGAAGTAGGCCTCTACGGTGTGCGTGAGCCCGGTCGACTGCGCCGAAGCGGCCGGGGCCGCGAACGCGAGGACGAGGGTCGTGATGAACGTCGTTCGCTTCTTCATCTCAATGTTCCTTTGCAGCATCCGCGCCCCTGTCGCGCTAGTCGGCGGCCTCGGGATGCTTCGTGCTCCGAAAGATTTTAGGCTCGATCGAATGCATCAAAAACCGGCACCGCCGTGGCCGGCGATCATCGCCGCCGGCTCGATCTCCTCGATGGTCACGACACGTCGCTTGACCTGGCCGAGAGGTCCAGAAGTCGTTCACGCGGCCGCCCTCGGCGGTCCATGTGTTCCGCGTCCCGTGGAACACCCACTATTCCGGAACGAAGGAGGCTCGGGCGCTTGTCATGTGTTCCGCAATGCGATATGTTCCACGGTATGCGGAACGCGCGGACGAGAGGAACGATGCTCGCGCAAGCGCTCGCCTGCGTTCGTCGCCGGCTTCCGCCGGGCTGGACCGCCCAGGAGCGAGGCGGAGAAGGAACCGGCACGCTGACGCTCTGCGGGACAGACAGGCGCCGCGCAGATTTCGCGCTCGTCGTTCGCAAGGGGCTGGTGCCGCGCGACGTCCGGGTCCTCGTCGCAGAGACGCGCGAGCCTACGCTCGTGATCTCGTCGTACCTGGGCGCCCGAGCGCGGGAGCTCCTCGCCCAGGCGGGCGTGAGCTACGCCGACACCACCGGGAACCTGCGGCTCGTGGCGAGCAGTCCTGCAATTTTCATGGAGGGCGTGGGCGCAGAGAAGGATCCTGATCGGACGGCGCGCCCGCTTCACAGCCTTCGTGGGGCAGCCGCGGGACGCGTGGTTCGAGCCCTCTGCGAGTTCAAGCCGCCGTTCGGGGTGCGCACCCTGGCGGCGGCGTCGTCGACGCCGTTGGGGACGGTGTCCCGAGTCGTGAGCTTCCTCGAGACGGAGGCGCTGCTCACGCGCGACGCGCGCAAGCAGGTCGTTTCCGTCGACTGGCCGGCGCTCCTGAGTCGGTGGGCAAAGGACTACGGCGTCGCCACGACCAACGTGATGCGCTCGTACCTCGAGCCCCGCGGGCTCGACGGGCTGTGGCCAAAGCTCTCGAGGCTCTCGCGCTACGCCGCGACGGGCTCGATCGCCGGTACGAGCGTCGCACCAACGCGCC
>CAZNSS010000963.1:0-1662 GCA_964575465.1 uncultured Holophagales bacterium
CGCGACGAGCACGTCGCCGCTCCCCGCGGCGTCCCCGACGAGAGGGGCCACCGTTTTGGCCCCTCCGTGCGACGCGCCCGACCCGGCGTCACGCCTTCTTCGCCTTCGGCCTCATTCCGAGGTCGGTGTAGCGCTCGAGGAGGAGCTGCTGGACGATCGAGAGGACGTTCTGGACCAGCCAGTAGAGGACGAGCCCCGACGGCATGTCCTTGAACATGAAGCCGAAGACGAGCGGCAAGAAGCCCATGACCCGCTTCGTCGTGGCGTCTCCCGTCGCCGGCATCATCTGCTGCTGGAGCCACATCGTCAGCGTCATCAGGATCGGCGTGACGTAGTACGGGTCCTTCGCAGAGAGGTCCTGGATCCAGAGCGCGAACGGGGCGTGCCGCAGGTCGATCGCGTGGCTCAGCAGGTTGTAGAACGCGATCAGGATCGGCATCTGCAGGAGCAGCGGGAGGCAGCCGCCGGCCGGATTCACCTTCTCCGTCCGGTAGAGCGCCATCGTCTCCTCGTTCATCTTCACCCGCGCCTGCGGATCCGACTTCAGCTTCGGCGTCCACTTCAGCCGGATCGCCTCGATCTTCGGCTGCAGCGCGCTCATCTTCTTCATCGAGACGAGCTGCTTCCACGTGAGCGGGAAGAGGACGATCTTGATGACGATCGTCGCGAGGATGATCGCGACGCCCCAGTTCGGGATCGCCGCGTGGAACTGCTTGAGCAGCCAGAGGAGCGGCGAGACGACGATGGCGAACCAGCCGTAGTCGATCAGCTTCTCCATCCCGGCGCGGACGCTGCGGAGGATCTCGATGTCCTTCGGCCCGAAGTAGAGCCCCGTCTCGAGCGTTCCCGGCGCCGAGGCGACGACCTCCGTCTCGGTGAGCGGCTCCGCGGGAGCGGGCGGAACGCCGGCCGCCGCGGGAGCGGGCGGGACCGCCAGCGAGACGGGGCGGAGCGCGACGCTCTCGCGAGTCCCGGGCAGGAAAGCCGAGACGAAGTAGTTGTCCTCGAGCCCGGCCGCGATCAGCCCCGTCCCGACGACGACGGGCTCCTTCAGCCCGTCCTTCGCCTTCCGCGAGACCGAGCGGCTCGCCGAGAGGGTCACGCTCGAGCCGGGCTTCGTGTACCTGTTCCCGAGCTCTTCCTTCGACGGGTTCCCGATCCCGGGTCCGATGACGACCCCGACCGGCCGGGCGTCGCCTTCCCGCTCGACCTTCAGCCCGACCAGGTAGCCCTTTCCGACCGTGTAGGTCCGGACGATTCCCTGTCCGTCCGCCTCGCGGTAGCGGAACCGGACGACGACCTCCTTCGGCCCCTCCTCGATTTCGGTCTCGTGGAGCGCCTTCGCGGCCCGTCCGAGGAACGGGTCGACCGGGTCGTAGACGAGCGTCCGCCCGGCGAACGGCGCGTCCTTACGGACGAGCTCGAGCGGTGCTCCGTCCGCGCCGCGGTGCCGGGCCAGGAGGGCGGAGACGAGCTCGCCCCCCCGGTTCGAGAACGTCACCCGCAGGAGCCCGTTCCGAACCGTGACCTCGCGCGGCGCCGACGCCACGACCGCCGGAACGGCCACCGCGGTCGGCGAGGGCGCCGCCGTCGCGCCCATCATCGTCTATCGCCGCACCCGCGACAAAGCGCCGGCCCACGACTTCGAGATCGAGGAGGCGC
>CAZNSS010000964.1:0-1660 GCA_964575465.1 uncultured Holophagales bacterium
CCATGACGACGTACCCGTCATTCGTCGTGTTGTCGTTCACGACGGCGTAGGCCATCACCATTCCGGTTCCGCCCTGGTTCATCCGCACGCGGATCTGAAGGCCGGCGTCACCCGTCGCGAACTTGGAGTGGACGTTCAGCAGGACGTCGTTGAACTGGTGAGAAGAGTACCCCGCGAGCGTGAACGGGAGGCTCATGGGACCGGAGCCCGTCGGAGCCGATCCGTCGGCGTCGACGACTTCGACGAGCCCGGTAGCGCCCGTCGAGGCTGTGGCGACGACGTTCACGTTCACGCGGTTACCGGGCTCCGGCAGGAGGCCGAGCATGTACATCGCGTACTCGTCCATGCCGTACGACCCTCCCATCGGCATCGACGTCATCCCCATCCTGCTCGGCATCCCCATGAACGCGAGGCCGTAGGCTCCCGCGCCCGTCTGGTTGTAGACACGCACGGTGGCCGAGACGGAGAAG
The DNA here is from genome assembly GCA_964575465.1 of uncultured Holophagales bacterium. GTDB lineage: Bacteria > Acidobacteriota > Thermoanaerobaculia > UBA5066 > UBA5066 > UBA5066. The sequence continues at coordinate 471 of CAZNSS010000964.1, forward strand.
CTCGCAGCCACCCGGATCGCGCCGACGCCGGAGACGAGGCCGAAGCTCGCCTGGAGCACGTCGGGCAGATACGTGATCGGCTGAGAGATCTGGACCGTCGCCGTCGCCGTGGGCGAGGAGGACGCCGAGTCCGCCGCGTGGAAATAGAGCGTCGCCGTCCCGGTCCCGCTGGCCTTGATCCAGAGATCCGTGACGAAGAAGGAGCTGAGCTTTCCGGCTCCGCGAACGCCAACCGGGATGATCAGGTCCTCGGTCCCGTTCGTCATGCCGTCACCGGGCCCGCCGTTCGCCCCACCGCCGCCCATCTGGGCCGTGGCGGGAAACGTGACGAGGGCGCTGACGAGAGCCGCTGCACCGACAAAGGATTTGAGACACCGCATGGAAACCTCCTTGTTTCGGACCGTTGACGACCTTGGCTCGTCACGAGTCCTTCTATCACCTTATAGCCATATAGTGTGACGACCTGGCGTCGCGCCAGCTGGAACGCTAGGGACTGAACCACCAGGGGATCGTCAGGAAGGCAAGAGCGAGGGCGACGACGATCCAGAGCAGACGTCGCCTTCGCCGCTCGCGCGGGTCTGGAGTCGCTGGCCTCGAATCGGTCCCGGTCGCGCAGCAGGTCGCGGACCTCTTCCGGTAGGTCAGCCCGATTGACACACAGAGGAGAGCGATCGTGCCGATGGCGAGATACGGCCGGTACTCGTGGAAGAGGGCGAAGGAGCCGGCCCCGGCGAGGCCGAGCAGGGCTGCAGCGGGCGGACCGATACAGCAGAGGGAGGCGCCGATTGCCGAGACGAGCGCCGCGACGAGGCTCGTTCCGCGGAGTGCCCGGGCCGCCGGAGGGGTCACGATGACGCTCCGCTGTCACCCGGACGAGGCGATCGGGACTGGAGCGCCGCGAGGATCACGGCCACAGAAGGCGCTCCGTGATCTCCCGCGGCGCCGTACAGGCGACAGGACGCGAGGCCGCCCGGTGGTGCGGACGCCCCCGCGGCATCGACGCCGTCCACCAGGATCGTAGGAGAGCCCCAGCCCCGGGCGTGGTCGGGAACGTTCCGTCCGCTCGCATCGAGCTCTTGCCAAACGGACGGGAGGCCGGCTTCGGCAAGGGCCGCCCGGAGGTTCGCGCGAGCCCGGTCGCGGTTCGGGCAGCCGTCGAAGGCGACGAGCTCGACGATCGGCATCGGCCC
>CAZNSS010000965.1:0-1659 GCA_964575465.1 uncultured Holophagales bacterium
CACGCATAATGCCCGCCCCTCCAGGTTGGGGGGTCGTCCAATGGTAGGACTGCAGACTCTGGATCTGCCTATCGGGGTTCGAATCCCTGCCCCCCAGCCAACCTGACGAACCACGCCGCCCACGGGCGGCGTTTTCGTTTCACGGATTCGCGCGCCGGGACTCGCGCCACCGGAGGAGGAGCTCCGACGCCGCGAGCGCCAGGGAGGCCCCCGCGACGTCGGCCACGAGGTCGCCGGCCTCGACGGCGCGCCCCGGGACGAACGACTGGTGCCACTCGTCGCTGGCCGCCCAGAGAGCCGAGGCGACGAGGAGCGTCGCGGTCCGCCGGCCGCGCCCCCAGCCTTCCCCCTCGCGCCCGGCGCGCCAGGCGAGGAGGGCGAGGAGGAAGAACCAGGCGGCGTGCTGGAGCTTGTCGGAGCCGGAGAACGCCGGGAGGACCTCCGGCAGCCGGGACCGGGAGGAGAGCGCGACCTCTGCGCCCATCATCAGGGCGACGGGAAGCCAGAGACGGAAGCGTTCCCGGAGGGGCGCCCGCGCCGCGGGATCGATCGTCACGCGCCGGACTTCAGGACGAACGCCCCTTCTTCTCGATCTTCGCCCAGGAGTCGCGGAGGCCGACGGAGCGGTTGAAGACGGGCTTGCCGGGCCTGGAGTCGGGGTCGACGGAGAAGTAGCCGAGCCGCTCGAACTGGAGGAACGCCCCGACGGGCGCGCCCGCGAGGGCCGGCTCGACGAAGCCCTGCCTCACCTCGAGAGAAGCGGGGTTCAGGTTCGAGAGCCAGTCCTGCCCCTCGGGGGCGTCGTTGGGGTCTTCCTTCGTGAAGAGGCGGTCGTAGAGGCGGACCTCCGCCGGAACGGCGTGCGCGGCCGAGACCCAGTGGATCGTCCCCTTCACCTTCCGCGCGGCCCCCTCGCCGCCGCTCCGGGACGTCGGGTCGCAGGTGCAGCGGAGCTCGACGATCTCGCCCGAATCGTCCTTCACGACCTCCTCGCACCGGATGATGAAACCCCAGCGGAGGCGGACCTCCTGGCCCGGGGAGAGGCGGTGGTATTTCGGAGGCGGCACCTCTCGGAAGTCGTCCTTCTCGATCCAGAGCTCGCGGCCGAACGCGACCCTGCGAACGCCGGCGGCCGGGTCCTCCGGGTTGTTCACCGCCTCGAGCTCCTCGACGACGCCTTCGGGCCAGTTCGTCAGGACGACCTTCACCGGGTCGAGGACGGCCATGCCGCGCGGCGCGCGCCGGTTGAGGTCCTCCCGCAGGCAGTGCTCGAGGAGGGCGACGTCGACGACGCTGTCGCGCTTGGCGAGGCCGATCCGGTCGGCGAAGTCGCGGATCGCCTCGGGCGTGAAGCCGCGGCGGCGCAGGCCCGCGATCGTCGGCATCCGCGGGTCGTCCCAGCCGCGGACGTGCCCGCCCGAGACGAGGTGGAGCAGGCGGCGCTTCGAGAGGAGCGTGTAGGTGATGGCCAGCCGCGCGAACTCGATCTGGCGGGGACGGTTCTCGAGGCCGAGCGCGAGGAGGCACCAGTCGTAGAGCGGCCGATGGTCCTCGAACTCGAGCGTGCAGAGCGAGTGGGTGATCCCCTCGATCCAGTCGGACACGGCGTGGGCGTAGTCGTACATCGGGTAGATGCACCAGTCGTCGCCCGTCCGGTGG
>CAZNSS010000966.1:0-1658 GCA_964575465.1 uncultured Holophagales bacterium
AGAGGTCCCTGATCGCGGCGGGGATCTCCGCCGGGGCGAGGGCCGCGAGCGTCGCCGCGACCGCCCCCGCCGCCATCGCCAGCGCCGAGACGACGAGCGCCCGCCTCACCGGAGAAGCGGGAGTCTCCGCGTGCCGGAAGACGGTGGCGGCCGCGAGGAGCAGGAGAAGGAGCTCGGCCGGGGCGATCCAGGGCCCTGCGAGGAGGTTCCCCGTTATCGGGAGGAGCGCCACCGCGGCCGCCGCCACGACGACGGCGACAGGGGGACGCGCGAGGGCGCCCGCGAGGAAGAGGGCGGAAGCGACGAGGATCGGGACCGGGCTCTTCTGGTACGACGCGGCGACCGCGGAGAAGGCGATCGCGAGGAGCGCGGCCCCGAGCGCCCAGCGGGCGGAATGCGCGGCGAAGCCGGAGGAGCGCCCGGGGCGCTCTCCCACTACCGCTCCGCCTCCTGGAGCGACGAGACCGCGATCGGCCCGCCGCGTCGCGCGCGGATCGCCTCGAGCGCCGCCGCGGCGGCCGTCAGCGTCGTCAGGCACGGGATGTCGCGCTCGAGGGCGTTCCGGCGGATCGCCACCTCATCGAAGAAGGAGTCCCTCCCGAGCGGAGTGTTCACGACGAGCTGGATCTCTCCGTTGATCATCCGGTCGACCACGTTCGGCCGCCCCTCGTTCACCTTGAGGACCGCGGTCGCCTCGAGCCCCGCCGCGGCCAGGAACGTCGCGGTGCCGCCCGTCGCGTAGAGCCGGAAGCCGAGGGAGGAGAGCTCGCGGGCGATCGGGAGGAGAGCCTGCTTGTCGCCGTCGTGGACCGAGCAGAAGACGGTGCCCGACTCCGGGAGCCGGATCCCGGCACCGGCCGCGGCCTTCAGGAACGCGAGGCCGAAGCTCCGGTCGCGCCCCATCACCTCGCCCGTCGAGCGCATCTCGGGGCCGAGGATCGTGTCGACCCCCTCGAAGCGGCGGAAGGGGAAGACGGGCGCCTTGATCGAGACGCCGAGGACCGGCGGCTCCTGCGTCAGGCCCACCTGCTCGAGCGTCTCGCCGAGGCAGACGCGGGCGGCCATCCGTGCGAGCGGGATCCCGGTCGCCTTCGCCACGAAGGGGACCGTGCGCGAGGCGCGGGGGTTGACCTCGAGGACGTAGAGCTTCCCCTCGCGGATCGCGAACTGGACGTTCATCAGCCCGACGACGCCGAGCGCCTCGCCGAGCTTCCGGGTCGCGGCACGGATCTCGCCGAGCGCCTCCCGCGGGACGCGCCGGTAGGGAGGCATGACGGCGTAGGAGTCGCCCGAGTGGATCCCGGCCTCCTCGATGTGCTGCATGACGCCGGCGACGACGACGTTCCTGCCGTCGCCGACCGCGTCGACGTCGAGCTCGAAGGCGTCCTCCAGGAACCGGTCGAGGAGGACGGGCCGCCCCGGGAAGGCCTCGAGAGCCTCCTCGAGGACGCCCCGCAGCGCGGAGTCGTCGTAGACGATCCGCATCGCCCGCCCGCCGAGGACGTAGCTGGGCCGGACGAGGAGCGGGAAGCCGAGGCGCGCGCCCGCCGCGAGCCCTTCGCCGACGTCGCGCGCCGTCGCCCAGGGCGGCGCCGCGAGGCCCGTCTCGGCGAGGAGCTCGCCGAAGCGCTCCCGGTCCTCCGCGCGGTCGATCGCGT
>CAZNSS010000967.1:0-1656 GCA_964575465.1 uncultured Holophagales bacterium
CGGGGCCGGGACGGGGACCGTGGCGGGAGCGACGCGCGGGGCCGGCGCGAGCTCGACGACGGACGGGTGCTCCGAGGCCGTCGCGGCGCCGAGGCCCGCGGCGTAGAAGCCGCAGATCGCCTGGTTGAAGGCGACGACGTCGCCGAGGCGGGGGTGGTTCGTGGCGAGGGAGTGGACGTCCGGGCGCTGGCCGAGGACGTCCTCGACGAAGCCCTGGAGCGCCCGCTTCGGCCCCACCTCGACGAAGACGCGCGCGCCCGCGTGGTAGAGCGTCTCGAGGCCCTTCACGAACTGGACGGGCGACGCGACCTGGGCCGCGAGGAGGTCGATGACCTGGCGGCGGACGTCGCCCCCCGACGGGTAGAAGTCGCCGGTGACGTTCGCGATGATCGGGATCCTCGGGGACTCGATGCGCAGCCGCTCGAGGACCCGAGTGAACGGGGCGGTCGCCGGCTCGACGATCTTCGTGTGGAAGGCGTGGCTGACGGGGATGAACGAAGCGGTGATGCCGGCGCGGCGGAACGCCTCGATCGCGGCCTCGACGGCGGGGGTCGCTCCGCCGATGACCGCCTGCCCGTTGCTGTTGTAGTTCGCGACGACGACGTAGCCGCCGATGCCCTTCAGGGTTCGCTCGACCTCGGGGAGCGGCGCGAACACGGCCGCCAGCTTCCCGTTGTCGGCGACGGAGACGCGCGACATCTCCCGGCCGCGGGCGGCGACCGATTCGAGGGCGTCCTCGAACGGCATGACGCCGGCGGTGACGAGCGCCCCGTACTCGCCGAGGCTGTGCCCCATGACCATGTCGGGGGCGATGCCGTAGGCGCCCAGGAGCCGGCAGAGGGCGAGGTCGGTCGCGAGGACGGCGGGCTGCGTGATCGCCGTCTGCTTGAGCGCCTCCTCCGCCCGGGCCACCGCGTCGGCGTCCTTGCCGTCGACGAAGAGGTACGAGCTGAGGGGCCGGCCGAGGATCGGCTCCATCTTCCGGTCTGCCTGGGCGAACGTCTCGGCGACGAGCGGCTCGAGGTCGCGTAGGGTCCGCCCCATGTTCGCGTACTGCGAGCCCTGCCCGGTGAAGAGGAACGCCACCTTCGGGGCGGGTCCGCTCCCGCGGAAGATCCCCTGCCCGCGGAGCGGGCGCCACGCGGCGGGCTTCCCGCCCGCGAGCGCCTTGAGCGCCTTCTCGATCTTGTCGGCGAGCTCCTGCGGGCTGCCGAAGTCGATGGCGACTCGTTCCCGGGCCTTCAGGTCCCGCTCGGGCGGAGCGGCCGGCGCCGGGGCCTTCCCCTCTCGCGCCTCGTGCTGGGCGGCCGCGAGCTTCTCGGCGAGCCCCTTCTCGTCGTCCGCGCCGACGAGGAACGCGCCGCGGAGCGGCGCCTTCGCCGGCCCGGACGAGATGGAGCGGGGCGCCTCGGAAACGGCGACCTGGAGGGGGCGGCTTCGCTTCGTCAGCGCGCCCGGGACGTGCTCCTCGAGGACGACGTGGAAGTTCGTGCCGCCGAAGCCGAACGCGGAGAGGCCGGCGCGGCGCACGCCGCATGCGGGCTTCGCCCACTCCCGGAGCTCGGTGTTCACGTAGAACGGCGAGCGGGACCAGTCGAGGTTCGGGTTCGGCGTCCGGAAGTTGAGGCTCGGCGGGACGACCTTCGCCGCGAGGGC
>CAZNSS010000968.1:0-1651 GCA_964575465.1 uncultured Holophagales bacterium
ACCGCGAGGCGTCGGCGGGCGTCGTTCACCCGACCTCCCCGTCCGTCGAGGAGCGCCCGCCCGAGCACGAGCGCGGCGGCGCCGCACGCTCCCGTCGCCGTGACGACCGGCTCGCCCCCCAGGAGCGAGAGGCCGAGCGCGAGGGCGACGACGGCGGTCCGTCGCCAGGTCCCCTCAGCGTCGGAAGGGTCGAGCGTCCCGGCCGCCACGAGGGCGAGGGGGAGCGGGGCGAGGGACGCGACCGTCGTGAAGAGGAGCGGCACCGTCTGGAAGACCCCCGAGAAGAGGAGGACGAGCCCGCCCGCGAGCGCGGCTCCCCTCGACACGCCGAGCCACCGGAGGGCGGCGTACGCGAGGAGGAGGACGAGGGCCACGTGGAGGAGGAAGAGGCCGGTGGTGCCGGCGAGCGGGACGAGCCACGTCCCCGGCCAGAAGACGGCGGCGTTCGGGTTCGCGGCGAGAGAGCGCCCCGCACCGGAGGCGTCGTTCCAGAGGGGCAGCTCGCCGGCCTCGAGGAGGCGGGCGACGAGCCGGCGGAGCGGCACGAAGAAGAAGACGGCGTCGCGGCCGACGACGCTCCCCCCTGCCAGGTAGCCGTGGAAGCGGAAGGCGGCGGCGCCGAGGAGAGCCGCCGGCGCGGCGAGGGGAGCGAGGCGGGCGAGTCGCCCCGCCGTCACGCCTTTCGCGCCAGGACGAGGAGCGACATCCCGTACGGCGGCTCGGCCTTCTCCTCGAGCTTGAGCAGCGGGAGGATCCACCGGAACACGGCGAGCTGCCCCTTCGGCAGGACCTTCCGTTTCAGGACCTTCGAGTTCAGCCACCAGCCGAGGACGCCCGGCCGGTTGAGGAACCGGACCTTCTCGACCTCGAACCCCGCGTCGGAAACGAGCTTCGCCAGCTCGTCCTTCTCGTACCGGCGGTAGTGGTGGAGGTGGACGTCGAGCGTCCCGTAGAGGGACTTCAGGGACGGGACGAGGAGGACGAGGCGCCCTCCCTTCGGAAGGACCGAGGCGAAGTCCCGGATCGTCGTCGCGTCGTCCTCGATGTGCTCGAGGACGTTCAGGCAGACGACCGTGTCGAGCTCCTCGCGGCGGAGCTCCTCGCGATCGGCTTCGGCGAGCGGAAAGCGGAACGAGGCGGTCCTCACGTTCGACCGGTTCTCGAAGCGCCCCTTCAGCTCGCGGACGTAGTGGACCTCGACGTCCGAGGCGACGACGCGCTCGCGGTCGGCGAAGAAGCGGGTCTGGTTGCCGACGCCCGAGCCGACCTCGAGGATCCTCTTCCCGAGCGCCCCTTCGAAGCGGCCGTGCAGCCAGGCGTTGTAGGGCCCCAGCTTCTCCATCCTCCGGAGCGTCATCGCACCGACGTCGCCGCGAGGCGCCTCCCAGCGGAAGTACTTCAGGATGACGTGGACCGCCTGCAGGGCGTCCTTGAAGCCGATCTTCTTCCCTTCCTCGTACGTCCGGCCGTGGTACGAGATCGGCACCTCGAAGATCCGGGCCCGCATCCGGGAGACCTTGCAGGTGATCTCGGGCTCGATGCCGAACCGCTTCGACTGCAGGTCGAGGCGGTCGACGACCGAGCGGGTCATCACCTTGTAGCAGGTCTCCATGTCCGTCAGGTTCAGGTTCGTGAACATGTTGGACATGAG
>CAZNSS010000969.1:0-1651 GCA_964575465.1 uncultured Holophagales bacterium
CCGGGGCCCGGGAGGAGCCGCTCGGGAAGCCCGTCCACCATGCCGAGAAGGCGGCGCGCGGCCGCCTGGATCTTCCCGAGGTCGTCGGCCCAGTTCGTCTGCCCCGAGGCGATGGCGTCCTCTTCCAGCATCTCGGCGTAGCCGAGGATCTGGTGGATCGGCGTCCGCATGTCGTGGCGCAGGCCGGACAGAAGGTCGCCGGGAACGAGACGGTTCCCCTCTCCCAGGTTCGTCGGAGGCTCGGGAGCCGCGAACGCCTTGTCCAGTAGGCTCTCGTCGGACATCCGGCCGAGTGTATCGCCCGCGCCGATGCCCCGCCCCGGGCGGGGCTTTATACTCGTCGAATCGAGAGCTGCGGAGCGAGGGAGCCGTGAACGAACTCTATCGGGAGCTCCTGCCACTCGGACGCGAAGGCGTCGTCCCGGCGGGGGAAGAGCTCTGGCAGGAGGGAGCGAAAGGGGACACGGTCGTCCTCCTCGTCGACGGCACGTTCGAGGTCCTCCAGTCGTCTCCCTCCGGCGATTCCGTCGTCCTCAGGCTGGCGCGTGCCGGGGACGTCCTCGGCGAGATGGCGTGCCTCGACGGCGGCGCCCGATCGGCCGGGCTTCGCGCGTCGACCGACTGCAAGATCCGGACGATCGCGGCCGCGGAGTTCCGGGACTTCATCCGGCTCCGGCCCCACCTGATGGAAGAGCTTTTCCGCATCGAGTCCCAGCGGATCCGGAGCCTCTCGCGGATGGTGACGCAGAGCCAGCACCGGGCGATCACCGACCGCCTCACGTCCCTCTACAACTACGGTTTCTTCATCGAGCGGCTCGACCTCGAGCTCGAGCGCGCCGTCCAGATGCACGACGCCGTGGGCATCGTCCTGTTCGACATCGACCATTTCAAGGCCTACAACGACATGCACGGCCACCCGGCCGGAAACGTCGTCCTCGTGCAGGTCTCCGACCTCCTCCGGCGCACGGCCCGGCGGGGCGACATCGTCGCCCGGTTCGGTGGCGAGGAGTTCGTGATCCTCCTCTACGGCGCGTCGCGCAGGGAGGCCCAGCAGGTGGCCGAGACGGCGCGGGTCCGGGTGGAGGCGACGGCCTTCGCGGGAGGCGACACACAGCCGCTCGGCCGGGTGACGATCAGCGGCGGCGTGGCCTGCTTCCCGGCGGACGCGCGGAGCGCGACCGACCTCCTGAAGGCGGCCGACGTGCGCCTCTACCGGGCCAAGGGCGAGGGGCGCAACCGGGTCGAGGCGGGGGCCGAGGCCTAGGAACGGCCCCGGCGACGCCCTGGGCCGCCCGGGGGGCGCTGTTCGCGGCCCCCCGGACCTCCCGGATCCTCGCCAGGTCCTCGCGTTCGGGTCGTCCGCGGACGCAAGGGTATTCTCCGCGCGTGCTCTACAGGCTCGAGCGCGTCCACAAGAGCTTCGGAACGAAGACGGTCCTCGCGGGCGCCACGTGGCAGCACGACCCGGGGCGCGTTGCGGGACTCGTCGGCCGGAACGGGGCCGGTAAGTCGACGCTCCTTCGGGTCGTCCAGGGGCTCGTCGAGCCCGACGCCGGGCGGGTCCTCCGCGCGGGGGGTACGACCTTCGCCTCGCTGGAGCAGGCCGTCGAGCCCGAGGGGGACGAGCCCCTCCGCGACTTCGTCTCGCGGG
>CAZNSS010000970.1:0-1639 GCA_964575465.1 uncultured Holophagales bacterium
CGCCGGACGCGCGTCGCGAGGTCCGAGAGGGCGGCGCCGGCGAGCTCGCCGCGCGGGATCGACGCCGTCGCGAGGGAGACCGCGTTGCCGAAGTAGGCCGGCCCGGCGGCCGGGTGGAGCCGCCGGAAGTCGACGGGGCAGCTGAGGAAGGTGTCGAGGGCCGGGTTCTCGTCGGCCCAGTCGACGAGGTACTTCCTCCAGAGCCAGGCGGCCGCCGTGTCGTTGTGCGAGAGGCGGATCGGGCTCTCGCGCTGCGCCTCCTCGTGCAGCGCCGTGAGCTCGGCGCGGGAGAGGAGGTGGCGGTGGACCCGGAGATGCGCCCGGTCCACCTCGGGGCGGCGTCCGGCCCGGAAGAGGCCCCCCGCGGAGAGGGGCTCCGGCGCGCCGGGCGCGGACTCCCCGTCGAGGGCCGGAACGAGCGCCTCCCGCGCGTGCGAAGGCGGCGGGAAGGGCTCGCCGCGGAAGATGCGGGCCCAGCTCGTGAGGAAGAAGAAGTAGCCGTACCCGTCGGCGACGGCGTGCGAGAGGCTGAAGCCGAGGACGCAGCCGCCCGGGGTCCGGGTCAGGAGGACGCGCCCGAGCGGCTCACCCTCGCGGCCGTCCACGGGATCGAGGAAGACGGTCCGGTTCCCGGTCTCCTCGAAGTCCGTCGCCGACTCGGCGACGCGGAACGTGCAGCCCCCCTCGTACGGCTCGAGGGCGAGCGAGCCGGGCGAGGTGCGGACGAAGCGGCTCGAGACGGGCGGGAAGACCTCGATCGCGCGGCGGAGGCTCTCCTCGAGACGCCCCGGGTCGATCGCCCCGCCGTAGGCGAAGACGAACTCGATCGGGTAGGCGCCCCGGCCGGTGAAGACGTGATCGATCGGCGAGAGGGGGACGAGCGGCATGGAGCGGATCATCGCCCGCGTCCTTGCGCTCCGCCACGATCCGCCGCCCGTCCGCTCCTACGCGCGCGGCAGCGTGAAGCTGAAGGTGCAGCCGGTGCCCGGGGCCCCGCTCTCCAGCCCGACCGCTCCCCCCATCCTCTCCACGAGCCGCCGGGCGATCGAGAGGCCGACGCCGTGCCCGGAGGCGTCGTCACGGGAGAGCCGGGTGAAGGGCACGAAGGCCTTCCCCTGCTCCTCCGGAGACAGGCCCCGTCCGTTGTCCCTCACCCAGAGCCGGACCTGCCGCTCGTCCAGGGCCGTCGCCCCGAGCTCGACCTCCGGGGGACGCCCTCCGTACTTCAGGGCGTTGCTGACGTAGTTCGTCAGGACCTGCTCGACCCATGGCGCGTAACCCAGGGCCGCCGGCCACGCGTCCGGGAGCCGGACCCGGGCCCCGAGCCGCTTGACCTCGTGCTCGAGCCCGCCGAGGCACTCCCGTACGATCGCCCCCAGGTCGAGCGGCGTGGTCGCGACGTCCGACCGCCGGACCTCCCCCAGCAGGAGGAGCGCGTCGATGATGGCCGTCATCTTCCGGGCGCTCCGCGTGATCGCGTCGAGCGATTCCCTCCGCTCCCCGGCCGACATCGCGTCGAGGCCCTGCTCGAGGTGCTCGGCGAACCCGAGGATGGCCGACACCGGGTTCTTCAGGTCGTGGGCCACCGTGTGGGCGAAGGCGTCGAGCTCCTCGTTCCGCGCCACGAGCGCGGCGTTCG
>CAZNSS010000971.1:0-1634 GCA_964575465.1 uncultured Holophagales bacterium
CCGTTCGTCAAGCGGCTCATCGGTCTCCCGGGCGACGTCGTCGAGCTCCGCAACGAGGCGCTCTTCGTGAACGGGAAGCCGCAGAAGACGGAGTTCCTCCCGCCGCGGACCCTCGAGGACGGCGAGATCGAGATCCTCGGGACCGAGGCGCTCGGCCCCCGGACGCACCCGATCCGCGTTCTCCCCGAGAAGCCGGCCCTCCGGAACTTCGGACCGATCACGGTGCCCGAGGGGGAAGTCTTCCTCATGGGAGACAACCGGGACGAGAGCCGCGACGCCCGTTTCTTCGGGACGCGCCCGGTCGTCGATCTCCTCGGACGGGCCGTCGGCGTCATGTGGAGCTGGAGCCCCACATTCACGGAAGGGCCGAGACTCTCGCGCTTCGGCCGGCCCTTCATCACTTCGGCGACCGACGCGAAGCCCTGAAGACGGCTTGCGGGGAGGCGCCGGGGTCGGGGCTTGCACGGGCTCTCGTCTGGACTTATTCTAAATCTCGTGAAGGTTGGCTCCGAGAGGCTGAAGACCCTGCTTCGTGAGCGCGGGCTCCGCGTCACGGAGCCGCGCCTGGCGGTTCTCGCCTACCTCGCCTCGACGGACCGTCACCCGACGGCCGAGGAGGTCGAGGAAGCGGTCAACTCCGGGGGACCGATCCTCTCCCGCGCCTCGGTCTACAACGTGCTCCACTCGCTGTCCCGCGCGGGGCTCGTGGCCGGGATGAGCGTCAAGGACGGAGCGGCCCGCTACGACGCGCACGTGGCACCCCACCACCATCTCGTCTGCCGCGCCTGCGGGAGGGTCGAGGACGTGGCCTGGGGGGATTTCGGCGTCGCGGAGCGGGGCGTCCTTCCGGACGGGCGCGCGGTCCGGACGCTCGCGCTCACGCTCGACGGCGTCTGCGTCGGATGCCGGTGAACCGGGGGAACCCGGTCCGGCGGGACGACGCGGAATGAAAAAGGGGGAGGCGGCGACGCCTCCCCCCTCCCGGTGTCCGGCCCTCTTCGCGGTCAGCGGTTCCCGATGGGGACGTAGTCGCGCCGCGCCGGTCCGAGGAAGACCTGCCGCGGCCGGGCGATCTTCTGGTCGGGGTCGTTGACCATCTCGTGCCACTGCGCGAGCCACCCCGCGGTCCGGCCGATCGCGAAGAGGACGGTGAAGAAATCGGGCGGGAAGCCCATCGCCTCGTAGATGAGGCCCGAGTAGAAGTCGACGTTCGGGTAGAGCTTCCGCTTGACGAAGTAGTCGTCCTGGAGGGCGATCCGCTCGAGCTCGACGGCGATCGTCAGGAGCGGGTTCTTCCCGGTGACCTCGAAGACCTGGTCCGCGAGCCCCTTGATGACCTTGGCGCGCGGGTCGTAGTTCTTGTAGACCCGGTGCCCGAAGCCCATCAGCTTCTTCTCGCCCTGCCCCTCCTTGACCTCCTTCACGAACGCCGGGACGTTGTTGATGGTGCCGATCTCGCGCAGCATCGTGAGGACCGCCTCGTTCGCGCCGCCGTGGAGCGGCCCGTAGAGCGCGGAGATGGCGCCCGAGAGGCTCGAGTAGGGGTCGGTCTGCGCGGAGCTGATCGCCCGCATCGCGTTCGTCGAGCAGTTCTGCTCGTGGTCCGCGTGGAGGATGAAGAGGACGTCGAGCGC
>CAZNSS010000972.1:0-1634 GCA_964575465.1 uncultured Holophagales bacterium
CCGCCGCCGCGCCCCAGAAGCCGGCCGCCGAGGCCCCGGCGGCTGCCGATCCCGCCGCCGCTCCGAAGAGCGCCGACCCGAGGACCGAGGCGCTCCTCGGCTGGCTCGACGGCCTCTTCCCCTACGGTGCCGGCCAGCTCACCGTCGACGCGCTCGACGCGGTCCGGATCCCCGGCTGGAGGCTCTACCGGGTCAACAAGAAGTACGCCGCGGACGAGCGGGCGAACGACCAGGCCTTCGTCCTGGCCGACGACAACGGCAGGACGGCCCTCGTCGGAGACGTCTTCGTCGACGAGGCGCGCCTCAAGGCGCCGAAGGCGGTCACCAGCGAGGCCGACCTCGACTCCCTCCGCGAGCTCCTGGGGCGCTTCCTGAGGGGCCGCTTCAAGCTGGTGTTCGACCCCTCCCTCGACCGGCACGCGTTCAAGGGTCTGAAGATCCTCCACGAGACCGGCTACGGCGCCTACGAGATCGCGGCGTACGTCTCCTCCGGGGACGGCGCCCTCCTCATGCTCGGGCGCCCGTGGGACCGCGGGAAGACCTTTGCCGAGCAGCGCCGCGCCATGCTCAGGCTCGACGGCGAGCCGACGCAGGGGCCGGCCGACGCCGCGGTGACGATCGTCGAGTTCTCCGACATGCAGTGCCCGTTCTGCAAGAAGCGGGCGGGCGACATGGAGGCCCTCGTCTCGAAGCTCGGCAAGGAGCTGAAGATCCGCCGCGTCTCCAAGTCGTTCCCGATCTCGGAGCACACCTGGGCGTTCCGCGCCGCCTCCGCGGGGCGCTGCTTCTACGAGCTGAGGAAGGACCTCTACTTCAACTGGAAGGCGAACGTCTTCGGCCGCCAGGAGACGCTCTCCGTCGGCGAGCTCGACACCTTCGCCCTCGACTTCGCCATCGCGAACGACGTCTCCGAGGAGGCGTTCCGGGGCTGCTACCTGCAGGGGAACGCGGTGTCGCGGGTCCTCGAGGACCTCTCCGAGGGCTTCGCCGTCCGCGTCCGGTCGACCCCGACCTTCTTCGTCGACGGTGTCCCGGTCTCCTGGTTCTCCGACAACCTGATGGAGGAGTACCTGCGGAAGACCTACCTGAAGGGTGCGGGGCTCCCGCTCGCGGCCCCGGCCGCGACGAAGGCGCCCGCCGCGAAGCCGGCGGCGACGAAGTAGCCGGCCCGTCACGGCGCCGCGGAGCGCACGGCAGAAAGGAAAAGGGCGGGGCGCCGGGAGGCGACCCGCCCTTCGTCCTTCGGACCGTGTCCCCTACTTCATGACGAACGGCATCGGGACGACGATCCAGGTCTTCACCTTCACGCCGTCCTTCGTCGCGGGCGTCCACTCCCACTGCTTCACCGCGGAGACGCTCGCCTCGCCGAGCCCCACTTTCGGCGTCGTGTCGCGGTAGACCTCGGCCTGCGCGGCGTGCCCGGTCTCGTCGACGAGGACGCGGACCAGGACCGTCCCGGAGACCTTGCGCTGGCGGGCGAGAGTCGTCGGCTCGGGCTTCACGACCTTCGTCGCCTGCGGGGGCCGCGACACCTGGCCGACGTCGACGAGGTCGCCTTCCTTCACCTTCGGGACCGCCGCCTCCGCCGCCTTGCGGGCCGCGTCCTCGCGGGCGCGCGCCTCGGCGGCCTCCTT
>CAZNSS010000973.1:0-1632 GCA_964575465.1 uncultured Holophagales bacterium
GCCGGATCCGGAGAGCTTCCGCCTGCTGGAGGAAGCCCGCGCCGGGCTGGCGGAGCCCGTTCGCTCCTCCGTCCGTCTCCATCGATGCGCCGCCGGACGCGAAGAAGGGCGCCTCCGCTTCGTGCCGGGCGGCCTCACGAGCCTCGTCAGCGAGAGGCTGCAGGAGGGCGTCGAGGTTCCGGTCGTCCGGCTGGACGACCTCCTCTCGGGCGAATCGGTCGCCACGCTGAAAATGGACGTGGAGGGCTTCGAGCCCCAGGCTCTCGAAGGGGCCCGCTCCCTGATCTCGATCTCTCGCCCGGTGCTGCTCGTCGCCATCTACCATCAGGTGCGTCACCTCTGGGAGCTGCCCCTCTGGATCCACGACCTCGGGCTCGGCTACCGGATCGAGCTGCGGCACCACGACCGGAGCATGTCCGAGACCGTCTGCTACGCGCTTCCGGAGGGTGCGTGAGCGCTCCCGTCCCGTTCCTCGGGAAGGACCGCCCCTACGAGAAGGACCGCCCTCGCGTGCGTCTCGCCGCGCACCTGCCGCTGGAGGTCCCCTTCAGCGTCCAGATCGACCCTTCGAGTCTCTGCAACTTCCGCTGTCCGTTCTGCCCGACGGGCCATCCCGACCTCCTCTCGCAGGTCGGCCGCGGACGGGGGCAGCTGCTCGACTTCGGCCTCTTCGAGAAGCTGATCCGAGAGCTCCGTACGTTCCCGCGCCCTCTCAAGACGCTCGCCCTCCACAAGGACGGCGAGCCCCTCCTGCACCCCCGCCTCCCGGAGATGGCCGCGATGGCCCGGGACGCCGGCGTCGCCGAGAGGATCGTCCTCCTGACGAACGGGGCGCTCCTGAGCCTCGAGAAGTCGTCCGCCCTCCTCCGGGCCGGGGTGGACGTGATCCGGATCTCCGTCGAGCACGTCCACGACGCGGGCTACCGGGAGCGAACGAAGACGTTCTCCGACTACGAGCGGATCGTCGCGAACGTGAGGGCGCTCCGGGAGGAGCGCGACCGTCTCGGCTCGAGGCTCCACATCGGCGCGAAGATCATCGACCTCGGTCTCTCCGCGGAGGAGCAGGAGCGCTTCGCCCGCGATTTCGGGCCCCTCTGTGACGAGATCGGCCGCACCACCGCCCAGGGCTGGAGCTACAGCGAGCTCTTCGACTTCACGCTCGGGACCCGGCCGGAGGTCTCCCTCGACGGCCGCACCCCGCTGAAGCCCGGCCGCGTCGTCTGCCCTTTCCCGTTCTACACGCTCGCCGTCAACGCAAACGGCCTGGTCTCTCCGTGCTCCGACGACTGGGCCCAGAAGGCCATCATCGGCGACGCCAACAGCGAGAGCCTCGTCGAGATCTGGAACGGGCCGCGCCTCGCGGAGTTCCGCCGGATGCACCTCGCCGGGCGGCGGAGCGAGAACCCGGCCTGCCGGAACTGCCAGTGCGTCCTCGGGGCTCCGGAAGACTGCGACCTCGATGCCGAGCGCGGCCGGCTCGCCGGGCTCTTCGGGGGCGCGCCGTGACCGTCTCGGTGTGGGGCCAGTCGCGCCAGTACAACACCGACGCCCGCCGACACCACCTCGCCACCGTCCTCCCGCTCGACGGCCCTTTCCTCGTCCACGTCGACCCGACGAACCTCTGCAACTTCA
>CAZNSS010000974.1:0-1631 GCA_964575465.1 uncultured Holophagales bacterium
CGCAGGCGGCCCTCGGCGAGGCGCTCGCCGCCGCGGGCGCCGCGAAGGCGGCGGCGGCCGCGTTCGCCCGCGCCGCCGAGCTCGAGCCCGAGAACGCCGCGCTGAAGAAGCGCCTCGACGCGGCCCGGACGAAGAAGCCCGCGAAGGCCGCCTGAGCCCCGGAGGGAGCGGGTCTCCCGTCAGGCCGGCGGCGCGCCCGCTTCCGTCGGGCCGGCCCCGGCCACCGCGATCGTCCGGCGCGGCTTGCGCACGAGGAGGACGAAGAGCGCGGCCGACGCCACGATCCTCACGAGGAGGATCGTCGAGGAGAAGGCGTGAAGCCTTCCCCACTCCCTCCGCCCCGGGTCCGTCGCCGGGAGGAGGTCGATGAGGGTCGGGAGCCGGTCGCGCAGCGCCATCATCTGGGGCGTGACGACCTCGTGCGAGGCGAACGCCGCCGCCGCGACGACCGCGAGGAGCCGGAGCGCGAGGCCCTTCTGGAACTTCGCGAGCGGCTCGACCCTGTCGAGGAGGAGGACGAGGAGGAACGCGAGGGCCGCGGCCGCGTAGGAGGAGACGTCGAGGACGTCGAGGAGGGCGCGGTTCACCCCGCCCCCCGCGTGACGCGACGGCGACTCGCGGAGGACGACCCCCGCCGTGCCGGCGAAGAAGAGGAGCGCTCCCGTGAAGGCCCCGAGGACGAGGAGGAGCGCCGTGCGGAGCGCCGAGCCCCGCGTGAACCGCTCGAGGCTCATCCCGGCTCGACCCACTCGGCGACGATGCGCGCGGGAATCGCCCCGCACTCGAACGCCCGGTCGAGGAGGAGGCGGACGGCCTCCCGCCCCTTCTCGCCGTAGGACCGCGTCCAGTCGTTGACGTACATCCCGACGAAGCGGTCGGCCTTCTCGCGGGGAAGGCCGCGCGCGAAGCGCATCGCGTCGGTCAGCGCGTCCTCGCGGTGGGCGAGCGAGTACTCGATGGAGCGGCCGAGGGCGCGCGAGATCCTGCCGATCGTCTCGGCACCGAG
Organism: uncultured Holophagales bacterium; assembly: GCA_964575465.1. Taxonomy (GTDB): domain Bacteria; phylum Acidobacteriota; class Thermoanaerobaculia; order UBA5066; family UBA5066; genus UBA5066. The sequence continues at coordinate 1,007 of CAZNSS010000974.1, forward strand.
GTCGCGCCGCACGGCGTTCCCGCCGAGCGGGAGCGGGAGGCCCGTCTCCTCCTTCCAGAGGGCGCCGAGGTCGCCGAGGAGGCGGAAGCCCTCCTCCTTCCACGTCAGCTGTCCCTCGTGGATGACGACGCCCGCGTCGACCTCGCGCGCGGCGACGGCCTCGCCGACTCGGTCGAAGGGGACGACGACGGGCACCGCTCCCGGCACGCGCATCTTCAGCGCGAGCGCCGCCGTCGTGAGGGCCCCGGGGATCGCGACGCGCTTCCCGTCGAGCGCCGCGAGCGACGCCGGAGCGTCCGCCGCCTCGCGCGCGACGACGCACGGGCCGTAGCCGTCGCCGAACGACGCGCCGTGCGGGAGGAGGAGGTACGTGTCGGCGAGGAAGGCGTACGCGTGGAACGAGACCGCGGTGATCGCGAGCTCTCCCGAGAGCGCGCGCCGGTTCAGCGTCTCGATGTCCGCGAGCTCGTGACGGAAGACGAGACCCTCGGTGTCCACCGCTTCCGCGCGGAGGCCGAAGAACATGAACGCGTCGTCGGAGTCGGGAGAGTGGGCGAGGACGATCGGGGAGTCGGGAGCGTTCGACATCGCGCGCGATGCTATCCGTTCGACGCGAGGAGACGCG
>CAZNSS010000975.1:0-1626 GCA_964575465.1 uncultured Holophagales bacterium
CGTCGCGACGCTGTTTCCCGCCGCCCCGGCGCCGGCGGGGGCGCGCCCTCCCGTGCCGAGCGCTCCCGTCGGACAGGCGGCGGCGCACGAGGGGGTGAGGCCGGCCTCGAGGCGGTGGAGGCAGAAGGTGCACTTCGTCATCACGCCGCGTGCCTCGTCGAAGCGCGGCGCGTCGTACGGGCAGACCCACGAACAGTAGCGGCAGCCGATGCACTTCGCCTCGTCGAGGAGGAGAGCGCCCGTCGCCGCGTCGCGCCGGTAGGCGCGGGCGGGGCAGGCGAGGGCGCAGACCGGCCTCTCGCAGTGATTGCAGGCGAGAGAGAGGTGCCGCGTCGGAAGGGCGGGATGCCGCTCCGGATTGAACGTGGTGACCTGCCGCCAGCCCGTGTCGTGCCCGCCTCCGTTCTCGTTGCCGCAGGCGACGCGGCACGCCTCGCACCCCGTGCAGAGGTCCGGGACGAAGACGAAGGCCGGTTTCACGCCCTCTCCACCTGGACGGCGTTGTCGTGGAACGCCGCGCCGTGGCCCATGTCGGTCTCACGCCCCATCGAGAGGACGTTGACGGCGCCCCCCTCCGAGAGCCAGTAGCCGTTCGCGACGCAGACGCAGCCCGGGCGGAGGCCCCGGTCGAGGCGGACGGCGAGCTTCAGCTCGCCGCGGTCGTTGAAGACGCGGGCCGTCGCCCCCCCGGCAAGGCCCCGCTCCCGCGCGTCGAACGGGTGCATCGCGACGAACGGGGCGGGGGCCATGCGCCGGATCGTCTCGAGGTTCCCGAACTGGCTGTGGATCCGGTTCTTCGTGTTCGGCGTCAGGAGGTGCAGCGGGAACCTCCCCCCGGGCTCGGGCCGCTCCTCCGCCTCGCGGAACTCGGGCAGGCGCGGCACGCTCCACCGAAGCGCCGCCTCGTCGCTGGCGAGCTCGATCTTCCCCGAGGGTGTCGGGAACCGCAGGTCCGCGAAGGCGACCTCCGCGAAGGCGGGGGAGAGGACCGGGCCGTCCGAGAAGCTCGCGAGGGATAGCCCGAGCGGCGCGAGGCGCTCGTTCAGCCACGCCTCCACCGCGGCGTCGGACGGGCCGGGGAGGGCTGCCGCGAGAGCTTCTTCGGCGAGGCCGAGGCGCCGGCCGAGCAGGCGGTAGATCTCCGTCTCGGGCTTCACCTCCGGCGGCGGCTCCATCGCCTTCCGGCGCAGCTGGAGGTACGGGTGCCAGTAGGCGCCGATGACGTCGGTCTGCTCGAAGAGGTTCTTGGCGGGGAGGACGACGTCGGCCTCGCGCGCGGTGTCGGTCAGGAACTCGTCGACGACGACGCGGAAGTCGAGCGCGCGGAAGGCGCGCAGGACGGCGTGCGTCTCGGGGTTCTGCGGAATCGGGTTTCCGCGCTCGATCCAGGCGACGCGGAGCGCCGGGTCCTCCTGGGCGAGCATGTCCCGCCCGAGCCTCGCCGTGGAGACCGACACGCGGACGACGCCGTCGGGCCTCTCGGGCGGGTAGAAGCTGAGCGGGTCCTTCACGGGGGAGAAGACCTGCGTCTGGAGGTTCGCGTACATCCAGCCGGCGCCGCTCTTCCCGAGCTGCCCCGTGACGGCGAGGAGGGCGAGCATCGCGCGCATCGCCTGCCCCGAGTTC
>CAZNSS010000976.1:0-1622 GCA_964575465.1 uncultured Holophagales bacterium
AAGGAGACCGAGTCGATCGCCGCCCGCCCGCCGAAGGAGACGGTGACGTCCTCGAACCGGACGGCGACGCTCACGGCTTACCTCCCTGCGCGCCGAGGAGACCCCGGCGGAAGGCGTCGGCGTTGAAGCGCATCAGCGCAGGATACGTCTCTCTCCCCGGTACGCCGCCGATCGGGTCGACGAGCGTCAGCTCGAGGCGCGCTTCCTGCGCGACGACGCGCGCGGCCGCGGGCGGGAACTGCGGCTCGGTGAAGAGCCGGCCGAGGCCGCCGCGCCGCCCTTCCTCGACGAGCGCCTTCAGCTCGTGCGGCGAGGGCTCGCGGCCCGGGACCGGCTCGATGGAGGCGGCCTCCACGAGGCCGTAGCGGTCGGCGAAGTAGACCCACGCGCGGTGCGCCGAGACGAACCTCTTCCCCCGGACGGGCTCGAGCCGCCCGGCGAGCTCCCGGTCGAGGGCGAGGTACGTCTCCGCCGTCTCGCGGGCGCGACGGCGGTAGCCCTCCGAGTGGATCGGGTCGACGGAGACGAACGCCTCGGCGATCGGCCCGAGGCTCCTCGCCGCCAGGACCGGCGAGAGCCACCAGTGGGGGTCCTCGCCGAGGAGGCCGTGGGCGTGGCCGTCGTGCCCGTCGTGGCCCTCGTGGCCGTCGTGCCCGCCTTCCGTGACGCCCCCGTGGCCGGGCTCCCCGGTCGCTCCGTGCCCCGGCCCGATGCCGATCGAGCCGGCGGCGTCGTGGACGCGCGCTCCGGACGCGCAGGCCGCGAGGGCCCTTCGCATCCAGTCGTCGTAGCCCGCGCCGGCGACGACGACCACCTTCGCGCCGACGAGCTTGCGGAGGTCCGACGGCTCGGGCTCGAAGACGTGGGGCGAGGTGCCGGGAGGGATCACGGTCCGGACGGTCCACTCCGGGCCGGCGACGCTTCGGACGAGGTCCGAGAGCGGGGCGATCGTCACCACGGCCACGGGAGCGCCGTGTCCCGAGGGAGGCACGCCGCGCCCGCAGCCGGCGAGCGCGACGAGGGCCGCCGCCGGGGCGAGGACGAGCCGCAGGACGCTCCGCATCACGCCATCCCCGATCCGGCTTGACCCGGCCCGCCGGGAGGGCCGATGCTCCCGCTCGAGGAGGGCGATTCGCCTTGGAGCATCGGGACGACCACCCCCACGAGCACGGGCCGGGATGCGGTCATCGAGCCGTTCGTCATGGCGATCACGCCGATTATCTCCACGACGGCCACCTCCACTCACCCGGACGGGCCGGCGTCGCCGAGCACGTCCTCGAGGTGAGCTGCGGCCGGCCCGCGGCGTGCGCCCCGGTGGAGTGCCCGGCGAAGCACCACCCGGGGTGCGGTCACCCCCAGGTCCCGCACGGCGACCACGTCGACTACCTCGTCGACGGGGCCCTCCACCACCTGCACGGCGATCACTGCGACCTGCACGGAACCGTCTGACCCCGCCGCTCAGGCGGGCCCGGCGTCGCGCCGCTGCCGGAGGGCGCGGGAGAGGATCCTCCGGATCGGCTCCCGGGCCGTGTACGACGCCGTGATCTGAAGCCTCCGCTCGGCGGCCTCCGACGCGTTCCACGCCTCGAGCGCCTGCATCCGCTCCCGGAGCCACTCCTCGC
>CAZNSS010000977.1:0-1618 GCA_964575465.1 uncultured Holophagales bacterium
GGCCCGACGGGGAGGTCTGCCCGCGCGCCCGGGACGGCTCCTGCGGAGGGTGCGACTGGCCCGCCCTCCGCCTCGACTCTCACGAGAGCCTGAAGACGGAGCTCGTTCGCGACGCGCTCCGGCGGATCGGGCGCATTCCCGACGCGGAGCTGCCGCCCGTCCGCTTCGTCCCGTCGGCGCGGAGTTACCGGCTCCGGAGCCGTCTCCGCTGGGACGGGGCGGGAGCGCTCGGCTTCCTCGGCCGGGCGTCGTCCCGCGTCTCGGACCTCGGCTCGTGCGAGGTCGTCTCGGAGTCGCTCCTCGCCCGGCTCCCGGCGGTGCGCGAGGCCCTGCGGGCGTCGGCCGTGCCCGCGTGCGAGGTCCAGGCTCTCGAGGGGCTCGGCGGCGCGCCGCTCCTGGGCGAGCTCCGGTTCGAGCGCGGCGCCGGGGGAGCGGAGCGGATCGCCACGGCCCTCCACGGCCCTCTCGACGGCGTCCGGGTCGTCGTCGAGGGGCGGCTCGCCGCCGCGCGCGGCCCTTCGTTTCTCCACCTCGAGGCGGGCGGGGCGCGCTTCCGCGTCTCCGTCTCCTCCTTCTTCCAGGCGAACCGCTTCCTCCTCGACGCGTTCCTCGACGAGGCCCGCGTCGTCGCGAAGGCGGCCGCCGTAGCCGGGACGTCCCGCGGGGCGCTCGACCTCTACGCCGGCGCGGGCTTCCTGACGCGCCCCCTCCTCGAGGCGGGCTTCGACGCCGAGGCCGTGGAGTCGGACCCTTCCTCCTCGGCCGACCTCGCCGCGAACCTCGCCTCCTGGCGCACCGAGGGGCTCCCGGGGCGCGGGCGCGCCGTCGCGGCCCGGGTGGAGGAGCGCGTCGCGCGGATGCGCGAGGCGGTAGACGTCGTCTTCGCCGACCCGCCGCGCGAGGGGCTCTCGCCCGCCGTCCGGAAAGCGCTCGCGTGGGCTCGGCCACGAAGCCTCCTTCTCGTCTCGTGCGACCCGGCGACCTTCGCACGCGACCTCGCCGCGCTCCTCCCGCGCTTCCGGGTCGTCTCTCTCAGGCTCCTCGATCTCTTCCCGGGAACGCACCACGTGGAGACCCTCGCCACCCTCGAAAGGCGGCCTTGAGGAGGTCCTGGTCGCTGCGCGCGCCGTCGCCGGCCGTTCCGGCGGCCCTCTCGTTCGCGGCCGGGATCCTCCTCGCCGTCACGCTCCCCGTCGCGCCGGAGGGCGCCGCGGCGCTCCTGGCGCTCGCCTCGTTCGCGGCCGTCGCCGCGGGTCTCCGCGGGGAGCGGCGCCTCGCAGCGGCAGGGGCGCTCGTCCTCGTCCTCCTGGCCGGCTTCGTACGCGCGCGCCGGGTCCTCGTCGATTCGAGGGAGACCGCGCGGGCGACGGTGGCGGAAGCGTCCGAGGAGGAGGTCTTCGAGGTCCGCGGCCGCCTCGCGGCGTACTGGTCCCGGAGCGGCTCGCTCTGGACGACGCGGATCGACGTGAACGAGGCGCTGCGCGGCGAGGCACCCGCGGCGCTCCCCGGCCAGGTCGTCGTGACCGTCGCGGGGGAGACCGACCCGGCCCGCGTCGCGGGCTACGGCGACCTCGTCCGCGTGCGCGGACCGCTCCGGCTCCCCGACCCCGGCGCGCTC
>CAZNSS010000978.1:0-1615 GCA_964575465.1 uncultured Holophagales bacterium
AGCGCCATCTGGTCGCAGCGCGAGGGGAAGTGGCTCATCGAGTACGAGCACTTCCGCGGGGACACGAAGCTCGTCTCGTCGCCGCCAACCCCGCCGCCGCCTTTCGTCGCGCCGCTGGCGCCGGTGCCGGTGGCCGAGACCTTCCCCGACATCTTCTTCGACTACGACAAGTGGAACATCCGACCCGACCAGGTCGCGAGCATCACCATCGTCCTCGACTACCTGAAGAAGTACCCGACGACGGAGATGACGATCGAAGGGCACTGCGACGAGCGCGGCTCGACCCGGTACAACATCGACCTCGGCCAGCGGCGCGCGGACACGACGAAGAAGTGGCTCGTGGGCCAGGGGATCTCGGCGGAACGGCTCCGGACGATCTCCTTCGGCAAGAGCCGGCCGTTCGAGATGGGCCGATCGCAGGAGGCCTGGCAGTCGAACCGAAGGTCGCACTTCGTCGTGACGAAGGGGCCGCCGCAGCCGTAGCGCCCGCAGTGCCGAAGACGGTCGTTCCCCTCTGCGACGGAGGTGCCGTCGTCGTCGACGACGACACCCTCGCCGGCGCGATCCTCAACCCGGTAGGGGCCTTCGTCTACGCCCGGATGGCCGCCGGCGAGACGGAGATCCCCGCGCTCGTCGCGGCGGTCGCCGCCGAGTTCGACGCCCCGCTCGACGTGATCGAGGCGGACGTGAAATCCTTCGTCTCCTCGCGGGGTCTGGTCTGCACTCTACACTCTACGGAATCCCGTAGAGTGTAGAGTGCAGACCAGACCCCATTCCTAGCGGCGCGCGGCGAGGGTGTAGCGGAGGAGCTTGCCGGCGAGGTGGAAGGGCCTCCAGGCGAGGGCGAGGGCGTAGGCCAGCGGGGTTTTCGCGCCGTAGAGGTTCCTCGCCTGGGCGGGGGTGATCGCGAGCGCGTGCCAGGCGGCGCCGAGGAGGCCGGCCACGCCGCCTCGACTGGAGGGGAGGCCGAGAACGGCCCGGAGGCGCAGCGACTCGGCGTATTCCGGCTCGATCGCCCCGCGGACGAGGTGGGCGAGGAGCCTCGCCTCCGCACTTGCGGGTCGGGCGAGGAGGGCGGCCACGCCCTGCGTCGCGAGGAGCGGAGGTAGAGCCCAGGCGGCTCGGGCGTCGGCCTCGTTCACAGTTTCCACGACGAGAGGGAGCGCCTCGCCGAGGAGGGCGTCGCCGGCTGCGCGGCGCAGGTCGGCGACGTCGCCGAGGAGCTTCAAGGGCGGGTAGGCGCCCGGCTCGAGCCCGTGCTGGAAGAGCCCGTGGGCGAGCGCGTGCGCGAGGAGGACGTGCGGGCGGGGGACGAGGAGGAACGGCCCCTCGGGAGAGAGCGGCGTCGCCAGGTCTCGCTCCACGAGGGCGTCGAGGGTCGCGTCGCGACCGCCCGGCACCACGCGGACTCCGGGGACGGTCCGGTGCAGCTCGAGCATCCCGGCCTCGCGGTGGACGAGCGGCCGGTGCTGGTGCTCGTAGGCGGGAGCGGTCGAGACGGCGATCCCGACCCCCGCGAGCGCCTCGGTGAGACGGGCCGCGTCGGCGTCCGCCACGAGGACGTCGGCGTCGACGGCGCCCCGCGCGGCCGGGCTCGAGATGCCCGCGAGGCAGA
>CAZNSS010000979.1:0-1612 GCA_964575465.1 uncultured Holophagales bacterium
CGTCTTCGAGCTGCCCGTGAGCGCGGCGCCGCGCCCCGCGGCGGCGGCGAGGGCGGTCGCCGGGTCCCCGTCCTGAGCCCCGCGACGGCGGTCGCGCGGTGAAGTGGCTCTTCCTCTCGAGCGGCCTCTTCCTCGGATGGTCGCTCGGCGCCAACGACGCCGCGAACGTCTTCGGGACGGCCGTCGCGACGAAGATGGTCCGCTTCCGGACGGCGGCGATCGTCGCGGGCGTCTTCGTCGTCCTGGGGTCGGTCGCGGGCGTCTCGGGCGCGGCCGGGACGCTCGGACGGCTCGGCGGTGTCGACGCCCCCGCCGGAGCGTTCGGCGTCGCCCTCGCGGCCGGCCTCTCGGTGCTCCTCCTCCTGAAGAAGATCGGCCTTCCCGTCTCGACGACGCAGGCGATCGTCGGGGCGATCGTGGGGTGGAACCTCTTCACGGGGCGCCCGACCGACCCGGCGGTCCTCTCGCGGATCGTCTCCTCCTGGCTCCTCTGCCCGCTTCTCGCGGGCGCCCTCGCCGCGGCGCTCTTCGTGGCGGCGAGGGCGGCGATGCCGCACGTGAGGATCCACCTCCTCGAGGTCGACGCCTTCACCCGCGCCGGGCTCCTCGTCGTCGGCGCCTTCGGCGCGTTCAGCCTCGGCCAGAACAACATCGCGAACGTGATGGGAGTCTTCCTCCGCGTCTCGCCGTTCCCGGACGAGGTCGCGCTCGGGCCGCTCCGCGCCTCGAGCGTCGAGATGCTCTTCCTCGCCGGAGGCCTCGCGATCGCGACGGGGATCGCGACCTACTCGCACCAGGTCATGAAGCGGCTCGGCTCGGGGCTGACGGCGCTCTCCCCGCTCGCGGCGCTCATCGTCGTCATGGCGACGGCGACGGTCCTCTTCCTCTTCGCCTCGCCCGGGCTTTCGCACCTGCTCCGCTCGCACGGCCTGCCGGCGCCGCCGCTCGTCCCGGTTTCGAGCTCGCAGGCGGTCGTCGGCGCGATCCTCGGGATCTCCCTCGTGCGGCGGAGCCCGGTGAAGTGGCGCACGGTGGGGGGGATCGTCGCGGGGTGGGCCCTCGCGCCGGCGGTCGCGGCGCTGATCTCCCTCGCCGGCCTCTTCGTCCTCGCAAACGTCTTCCGGCTTCCCGTCTCGGCCGGGTAACGGTCTCCCGGTCAGCCGGTGGCGCGTGCTCCGGCGCGCCACGGCACGGGCGATTCGGCCTGCGGCTCCTCGACGAGCCGACGGTCCTCGAGCCGCAGCGCGGCGAGCGAGCGTCCCCAGACGCAGCCCGCGTCGAGGGCGGAGACGTCGCGGCGGAGGAGGAGGCCGAGAGCGGCCCAGTGCCCGAAGACGACCGGCGTACCGGAGCTCCGTCGACCCGGGACGTCGAACCAGGGGACGAGGCCGGGCGGTGCGCCGGCCGGGGGGCCGCTGACGCCCCAGACGGGCTGCCCGGCCGTGTCGCAGTAGCGGATCCGGGTCAGCATCCGCGCGGCGACGAGGTGCTCCGGGCCGGCGAAGCGCCCGTGGATCGTCGCGAGGGCGTGCGGCGCCGAGGGGCCCCGGAGGTCCTCCTCCGCCTCCTTTACCCGAATTCCCGGAAGGGGTCGAACTGCATCCCTTCAACG
>CAZNSS010000980.1:0-1611 GCA_964575465.1 uncultured Holophagales bacterium
CTCGGCCGCGAGCTCGTCGAGAAGTACAAGGTCCGCCCCCCCGCCCAGATCACCTCGTGCGGGACCTGCCACCGATGACCGTCCAGCCCGAGGAGAGAGAAACCGCATGAGCCTTCCGACCGTTCTCGACGAGCCGGCGGGCGACCTCCCGGCCGCTCCCGCGCGCTTCCCCCTCGACCTCGCCGAGATCCGCGATCGCCTCCGGACGAGGCAGGGCCCTGCCTTCTGGCGCGGCCTCGAGGAGCTCGCGGACGACGCGCGTTTCCGGGAGTTCCTCGCCACGGAGTACCCCCGTCACGCCTCCGACTGGGACGAGAGCCTCGACCGCGGCTTCTCTCGCCGCCGATTCCTCGAGCTCGGCATGGCCTCGATGGCCCTCGCGGGAATGACCGCCTGCACGCGCCAGCCCGTCGAGAAGATCGTCCCGTACGTCAAGCAGCCGGAAGAGATCGTCCCCGGCGTGCCGCTCTTCTTCGCGACGGCGATGACCGTCGGCGGCTTCGCGCAGCCTCTCCTCGCCGAAAGCCACGAGGGAAGGCCGACGAAGGTCGAGGGGAACCCGGAACATCCCGCGAGCCTCGGCGGGGCGACCGCCGTGGCGCAGGCCTCCGTCCTGGGCCTCTACGACCCGGACCGGCTGAAAGTCCCGACGAAGCTCGGCGTCCTCGACACCTGGCCGCGGCTCGTCACCGAGCTCCAGGCGGCCGCGAAGGCGCAGAGGCAGGTCCAGGGCGCGGGCCTCCGCATCCTGACCGAGACGGTCACCTCGCCGACCCTCGCGGCCCAGCTGAAAGCGCTCCTCGCCGCCTTTCCGAAGGCGAAGTGGCACCAGTGGGAGCCGGCCGGGCGCGATGCCGTCCGCGCCGGGGCCCGCCTCGCTTTCGGACAGCCCGCCGAGGTCCGCTACGACCTCGGGGCCGCCGCCGTCGTCGTCGCCCTCGACTCCGATTTCCTCTCCTCGGGCCCCGACTCGGTCCGGAACGCGAAGGGCTTCTCCGCGCGGCGACGGCTCGCCGCCGGGTCGAAGGAGATGTCCCGCTTCTACGCCGTCGAGGTCTCCCCGTCCCCGACCGGGACGCTCGCCGACCACCGGCTCCCTCTCCGCGCGAGCGCGCTGCCGGCGTTCGCCCAGGCCCTCGCGGCGGAGGCCGGCCTCGGCGGCTTCGCGAAGCCGGTGGTGCTGGGCGAGGGGGCGAACAAGCTCGCCGCCGCGGCCGCGAGGGACCTCAGGGCCGCCGCCGGCCGCTCCGTCGTCATCGCGGGCGACTTCGCGCCGCCCGAGGTCCACGCCGCCGCGCACGCCCTGAACGAGGCGCTCGGGAACGTCGGGAAGACCGTCTACCTGACGGACCCCGTCGAGGCGGAGCCCGTCGACCAGCTCGCCTCCCTCCGCGAGCTCGTCGACGACGTGAACGAGGGAGCGGTCCAGCTCCTCCTCGTCCTCGGCGGGAACCCGGTCTACGACGCCCCCTCCGACCTCGCTTTCGGAAAGGCGCTCCTGAAGGCGGGCCTGCGGGTCCACCTGACCCCCTATCCCGACGAGACCTCCCGCTACTGCCAGTGGGCCGTCCCGATGACCCACTACCTCGAGGCGTGGAGCGACGTCCGCTC
>CAZNSS010000981.1:0-1608 GCA_964575465.1 uncultured Holophagales bacterium
AGCCCGCGCTCGACTCCCAGGCCTTCTTCCTCGACCAGGCGCGCCGCCGCGTCCTGAAGGCGGCGGAGCTCTTCGTCAAGGGCTCCGCGGCCGACGACTTCGAGCGCGTCCCCGAGCCGCGCGAGCGCGGCCCGGAGGGAGAAGAGAGGTAGCTCTCCCTACCGCTCGAGCTCGAAGCCGGGGGGCGGGTTGAGGACCGGCTCCGCGTAGAGGATGGCCGTCTCGGACACGGGGAGGAGCATCGTGTGCGTGTTCGAGCCGAACTGCACGTGGCACTCGTAGCAGCCGTGGGGCGAGAGGGCGATGAGCGTCCCGGGCTGCTTCTTCAGCTCGGCGCTCGTGCAGGTGATGTAGACCTTCGCCGGAATGTCCATGCGGCTCCTCCTCGGTCGTCGGGCTTGCGGGGGGATTCTATCCGGAGGACTCCGGCCCCTCGTCGTCCGCCTCGTCCTCGCCCTCGTCCCCCCCGGTCTCGCCGCGGTACTCCTTGAGCTTCCGCTGCAGGGTCCGGAGGCCGATCTCGAGCCGCTCGGCCGCCTTCCGGCGGTTCCCGCCCGAGGCCTGGAGGGCGGTCAGGATGGCCTCCTTCTCGATCTCGGCCATCGTCTTGCCGACGAGGATCGCGGAGGGCGCGACGGAGCCGACGCCCTCCGGGTGGAGCCCTTCGCCCTCCGCGTCTCCCTTCACGTCGGGCGGCAGGTCGGAAACCTCGATGCGCGCCCCCGCCGCGCTGAAGACCGCCCACTCGATGGCGCTCTTCATCTCGCGGACGTTCCCCGGCCAGGGGTACGACATCAGGACCGAGAGCGCCGCCGGCGTGAACCCGGTGACGGCCCGCTCGTGCTCCTTCGCGAAGACCTCGCGGAAACGCTCGGCCAGGAGGGGGACGTCCTCCCGCCGGTCGCGGAGGGGAGGCAGGTCGACGACGACCCCCTTCAGGCGGTAGTAGAGGTCCTGCCGGAAGCGCCCCAGCTCGATCTCCTTCTTCAGGTCGCGGTTCGTGGCGGAGACGAGCCGGAAGTCGACCTCCTTCGAGTCGTTCCCGCCGACCGGCGTCACGCGCCGCTCCTCGAGGACGCGGAGGAACTTCACCTGAAGGTCGGGCGGCATCTCGGAGACCTCGTCGAGGAAGAGCGTCCCGCCGTGGGACTGCTCGATGCGCCCCATCCGCTTCACGAGCGCCCCGGTGAAGGCCCCCTTCTCGTGCCCGAAGAGCTCCGACTCGATGATCTCCTTCGGGATCGCCCCGCAGTTGAGCGCGACGAAGGCCCGGGGGCGACGGGGGGAGTTGTGGTGGAGCGCGTTCGCGACGAGCTCCTTGCCGGTCCCCGACTCGCCCGTGATCAGGACGTTCATCCGCGTCGGCGCGACCTTCCGGAGGACGTCGAAGACCCTCTCCATCGCCGACGAGACGCCGACGATCGCCTCGAAGCCGTAGCGCTTGTCGAGCCGCTCGCGGAGCTGCTTGATCTCTCCCGCCTGCCGGGCCCGCCCGAGGGCCGCCGAGGCCCGGAGCCTCAGGTCGTCGCGGGCGACCGGCTTGGCCACGTAGTCGACCGTCCCGAGGTCCTTCGCCTTCACGAGCGTGTCGATGTCCCCGAAGGCGGT
>CAZNSS010000982.1:0-1604 GCA_964575465.1 uncultured Holophagales bacterium
GCTGCTTCGCGAGGCCGTCCTTCGGGTCGCCGTAGCTCGCCTTGATCTCGTCGCGGAGGTTCCAGTGGGAAAGGAGCCTCTTCCCGGCGGGGAAGAGCCGCCGTCCCTTCTCGTCGAGGAGGTGGTGGACCCTCAGGTTGTACCCGGCGACGTAGCGGGAGGAGTCGGCGGAGGCCGTCGAGACCGCCTGGCTGACGTCGGCCGGGACCCGCTTGCCGAACCGCTCGCAGAGGCGCGCCTCGGCCCACTCCCTCCGGCTCCAGGAGGGCCCCTTCTCGAGCCGTTCCTGGAGGGTCGTGAGCGGGAAGTTGAGGAGTACGGCGAACGCGAGGCGGTTGCCGAAGAGGTCGTCGAGGACGTGCGCCGACGGGTCCCATCCCGCCATCGCCTCGTCGAACGCCAGGATCTCGCCGCGGTCCAGGTCGGAGTGCTCGCGGAGGTCGCGGACGACCTCGAGGAGGTGGCCGTCGACCGACTCGAGGACCCGCTGCATCCGCGAGAAGAGCTCGTCGCGCTTCGCCGGATCGACGAGGAAGTGGGTTCTCGCGACCTCGCCGAAGGCGGCCGCGTCGCCGTCGGAAGCGCGCCAGAGGGAGGCCGCCTGCACGAGCCCCCGCTTCGCCCGTTCGCGGGCCGCTTCGCCGTGGCTCTTCGCGAGCTCGTCCTCGAGCGACTTCAGGGACTCGGGGGAGAGCGGGGCGGGAGCGGCGGCGCTCACGGCTCCGCCGAGGACGAGCGAGGCCGCGAGGAACGTCGCGGCGAGGGGGGATCGCATCGGGAGACCTCCAACCGGCGGAGTCTAGCCTCGCCGGGGGGCGCACCGCCGCCGCGGACTATCGCGCGAGGAGGAGGGCGAACGCGAGGGGACCGCCGAAGTGCGGCGGCTCCGCGGCGCCCCAGAGCTCCGCCCGCCGGAGGAGGTCGCGGGCGGTCTCGCCCGTCGAGAAACCCTCCGGGAACGGGGGCCAGAGCTCCGAGAGCGCCGTCCACGCGCCCGTGGAGCCCTTCCCGAGCGCACCCGTCCCGATGAGGAGGGCATCCCCCGGCGCAAGGGTGATCGGGGGCGCGGCCTCGATGCGGCCCAGCTCCGCGGCCCCTCGCGCCCCGGGACCGAGGAAGGCCCCGTGACCCGGCGGCGGCGTCCCGAAGAGCGTCGAGACGCGCCCGGAGGCCCGGCGCTCGGCGGAGCCGGAACCGAGCCGGACGGCCTGGACCTTGAGCCCGCCCTTCGATGCGAGGGCGACGCCGCCGACGAGGCTCGTCGAGAGCGCGGGCACGACGCGGCGCAGCGCCTCCTCGGGCTGCCGCGTGTGGGCCAGGATCCTTCGCGCGTTCGCGGCGGGGACGTTTCCGCGGACCCTCGTGAGGGCGGGGGAGGTGTCCCCCGCCGCGAGGAGCGCCGAGAGGAGCATGTCGAGGTGGCTCTGCGTCGTCCTCACGGCCGTCTCCGGGACGGTCGGGCTCACGGCCGCGGCTCGGCAGAAGGCCCGGACGGCGACGGCGGCCGCGAGGCGTGCCCCGAGCGACGACTCGGCCCCGTCGGCCATCGCGAACGCGACGCCTCCCGGGAAGGCGACGGCGAACGAGGCCGCGAGCCCCTCGCC
>CAZNSS010000983.1:0-1593 GCA_964575465.1 uncultured Holophagales bacterium
CGCGAGGTCCTTCTGCTGGTGCTTGATCGCGAAGGCGGGCTTGAAGTCGCGCTCGAGCATCTTCTTCCCGAGGACCTCGAGCGCCCACGAGTTCGCGGCCCCGCCGGTCAGCGCCGCGTGGATCGCCGGGAGCGGCAGGCCGGCGGCCCTCGCGAAGGCCATCCCCTCGGCGACGGCTGCGAGCGTGCCGGCGACGATCACCTGGTTCGTCGCCTTCCCGAGCTGTCCCGCGCCCGAGAGGCCGAGGTGCGTGATCCGCTTTCCCATCGCCTCGAGGACGGGACGCGCCTTCGCGAGCGCCTCGGTCTCGCCGCCGACGAAGAACGAGAGCGTCCCCTCGTTCGCCCCCTTCTGCCCGCCCGAGACGGGCGCGTCGAGGAACGCGACGCCCTTCTCCGCGAAGCGCGCGGCGACGGTGCGCGCGACGGCGGGATCGACCGTCGAGCAGTCGACGACGACGGTGCCGGGGCGCGCCCCTTCGATCGTTCCGTGCCTCCCGAGATGCACGTCCTCGACGTCGGGCCCGTCGGAGACGCACGAGACGACGACGTCGGAGACGGCGGCGACCTCGGCCGGGCTCGCGAGCGCGGAGACCGGCGACGGGCCGCCCGCGAGGTCGGCCGCGAGGCGGACGGCCTTCTCCATCGTCCGGTTCGTGACGGCGAGGGGGAAGCCCTTCGTCGCGAGGTTGCGGGCCATACCGAGGCCCATGGTGCCCAGGCCGACGAGACCGGCGCGGAGGGAGGCGTTCGCGTTCATGCGGCGAGTGTCGACGCCCTGTCGGAAGTCGTCAACGTTCGTTACCATTCCCCCATGGTGCGGACCGGTGAGCGGACTTTCCTGCCGGGGCTCGCCGTCCTCGCCTTCCTCGCCGCGGCGCTCTCCTACCTCCCCGCGGCGCGCGCCCTCCACTACGCGACGATCTCCTTCTTCACGCGCCCCGCGGCGTGGCACGTGGCTCTTCTCCTCGCGGTCCCGGCGGCGCTCCTCCACGAGAAGCTCGTCCGCGGGCTCCTCTACGGCGCGCTCCGGGCGAGGGTGCGGCCAGGATTCGGCGCGCCGCTCGCGGCCCTCGCGGGCGTCGTCGTCCCGACCGCCGTGCGCCTCTGGCTCTTCCGCTTCCCCGCGGTCCCGTGGCCGCTCGTCGCGGCGCAGGCGTTCCTCGTCGAGCTCCCGCTCTCGTTCGCCCTCTGCTTCCTCGCGCTCGCCACCGGGCGGACGCTCCCCTCCTCCGCCGCCCTCTTCCTCCTCTGGGCCGCGCGGGTCGCCATCGTCCCCACGTTCCGCGGCAGCCCGCTCCCGACGCTCGAGATCCTCGCGGCGATCCTCGCCGCGGTCGTCGTGCCCCTCGTTCTCCACAAGCCGCTCGCGCCTCACCGGGAGGCGCTGGAGGGACTCACGTGAAGATCGAAGCGCTCGTCCAGCTGGACCTCTTCGCCGACCCGCCGCCGACCCGCGACGAGCTCCGCGCCGACCAGGCGTCGCTCCAGGCGCTCTACGACGCGCTCGCGGAGGCCTACCGCCTGCCGCCTGCCCGGATCGAGCTCTCGGCGCGGCGCGCGACGGGGGGCGTCATCCAGTACGGCCCGCCGC
>CAZNSS010000984.1:0-1588 GCA_964575465.1 uncultured Holophagales bacterium
GCTTCTTCTACGGCCTCCTCGCGGGCGAGAGCCCGGAGGAGGCGGTGCGGCTCGGGTGGGCGCACGGCGCCCTCCTGACGACCTATCCCGGCGACACGACGATGGCGACGCTCGAGGAGGTCCGCGCCTTCGCGAAGGGGGGCTCGGCCCGCATCCAGCGCTGAGCGGCCTGCCGGACGGGTCTCAGGCCCCGGTCCGGAGGACGGCCCGCAGGACCTCGCCGACGCTCCAGGCCTGCGCCACGCAACCGCCGGGTCGGTGCGGCGCGTCGCCGTCGAAGACCTCGGGGAGCAGGCCGAGGCCGGGTCCGAAGAGGTGCTCGACGAGCGGCGCGAGCCACGTCGAGGCGACGCGGCGGCTCTCGGGGGTGTTCCCACGGACGGCGAGGTGGGCGTCGACGAGCGGGCCGAGGAGCCACGGCCAGGCCGTTCCCTGGTGGTAGGCGGCGTCGCGCTCGGACGGTCCCCCCTCGAAGCGCCCCCGGTAGTCGGGGTGCTGCGGGTCGAGGCTCCGGAGACCGTAGGGCGTCAGGAGCCGCTGCTCGACGACGCGCAGGACCTTCTCGGCCCGGGCGCCGGTGACGAGAGGCCGGTGGAGCGAGAGGGCAAAGAGCTGGTTGGGTCGGAGCGAGAGGTCGGGCGTGCCGTCGGGGGCGACGACGTCGGCGAGCCACCCGGTCCGCTCGTCCCAGAAGAGGGCGCCGAAGCTCTCGCGCGCCTGGTCGGCGAGGGCGAGGAGGCGCGCCGCGGTGAAGGCGTCGCCGAGGTCGGCCGCGTAGAGCGCGACGGTGCGGAGGGCGTTGTGCCAGAGCGCCTGCACCTCGACCGGCTTGCCGGAGCGCGGCGTGACGACCCGCCCGTCGACCTTCGCGTCCATCCAGGTCAGCTGCTGGCCCGGCTCGCCGGAGGAGAGGAGCGCGTCGACGTCGGCGCGGATGCCGAACCTCGTGCCGCGCAGGTGCCTCTCGACGATCTCGACGAGGAGCGGGTAGACCTGCCTCCGGAAGGCGTCGTCGCGCGTGGCCTCGTGGTAGGCCCGGACGGCCTCGACGAACCAGAGCGTGCCGTCGACGTTGTTGTACTCGGGCTCGGTCCCCTCGTCGGGGAAGCGGTTCGGGACCATTCCGCGGTCCACGTGGCGGGCGAAGGTCTCCAGGACCGACCTGGCGACGTCGAACCGGCGCGTGGCGAGGAGGAGCCCGGGGAGGGCGATCATCGCGTCGCGGCCCCAGTCGGTGAACCACGGGTAGCCGGCGATGACGGTCCACCCCTCGCCGCGCCTCACCACGAAGCGGTCGGCCGCCGCGCGGAGGAGGCGGAGGAGCCGCCTGTCGGAGCCCGGCCCCTCCACGCGCCGCCGGCGCTTCTCCTCGCCGGCGGCGAGCGCGGGGGCGTCGGAGGCCGGGCGGCCTCCGAGCGTGGCGACGAGCGTCGCCGCCGGGCGGGCCGAGAGGTCCCAGGTGAAGGAGAGGGGGGAGAAGAGGTCCTCGGTGAACTCGAAGCCGCGCTCGCGGTCGAGCTCGTACTCGAGGCCGCGGTACCAGAAGAACGTCTCGGAGAGGCTCTCCGCGTCGTGGGCGAGGCGGAGC
>CAZNSS010000985.1:0-1586 GCA_964575465.1 uncultured Holophagales bacterium
CGGCTCGTTCCCCTCCTCCGCCTCCAGGACGCGTGCGAGCGCGGCGAGCGCCTTGCCGGCGTCGGGACCGGAGGCGCGAAGGCGGACGACCTCCCCGTGGACGACGCCGAGGGAGAGGAGCCCGACGATGCTCCGGGCGCTCGCCATCGACGTCCCGGTCTCGACGAGGACCTCCGCCCGGAACCGGCGTGCTGCCCCCGCGAGAGCCGCGGCGGGGCGCGCGTGGAGGCCGAGCCGGCGGAGGACCCTGACGTCGCGCATCTTCTCGGCCGGCGCGGGGCCCGACGGGATGCCTTCCGCGGCGGTGAGGGTCAGGACGAGGAGGTCGTCGACGCCCGCCGTCACGAACCCCGACGCCGCTCTCATCGCCTTCACCCGCTCGCGGCTCGTGACGACGACGGGTGTCACGAGGCTCCGCGCCGAGCGGGCGACGAGGTCGGCGTCGAACGCGAGGAGCGGCTCACCGGCGACGACCCTCCGCCCCTGCGCGACCCGCGGGACGAAGCCGCGGCCGCCGAGGGCGACCGTGTCGAGGCCGACGTGGAGCATCACCTCCACCCCGAGGTCCGAGGTCAGCACGACCGCGTGGCCGGCCGGGTGGATCGTCGCGACGACGCCGTCGCACGGGGCGAGGAGGAGCGCCGAGACGGGGTCGATCGCGACGCCGTCGCCGAGGAGGCGGTGGGCGAAGACCGGGTCGGGGACCCGGTCGATCGGGACGACGGGCCCGGAGAGGGGGGCCTTCAGCGCCAGCGTCGGCTCGGCGGAGGCCGTGACGGGGCCACCTTTCGGTCGGTCGTCCATGGCACGGGGAACGGAAGGCGAGTATAGGCCGTGCGCAGCGGCGACCCGCCCCCGCTCAGCCGCGCCCGTTCCCGGAAACCGCCTCCAGCTCCGCGACCGTCCGGGCGAGCTCCTCGACGATCGGCATCGTCCCCGCCTCGCGGAACGCGTCGACGAGCGCGCGGAGGTACCAGAGCGTCTCGTCGCGCCCCGCGTTGAACCGCGACCAGAAGCTCTCGCCGTGGATCCGGAGGTCGGTGACCATCGTCCTCGCGTTGTGGAGCTTGTCGGCCGCGGAGACGAGGCGGACGTGGGCCGGCTCCGTCCTCACGCGGGCGACGTAGGCCTCCTTCCGCTCGCGCCACGGCGGCTTCGGCGAGCGGTCCGTGTCGGTGCACCCCTCGACGATGTCCGCCACGGCGTCGCCGAACCGGGCGCGGATCGCCTCGGCCGTCGGCCTTCCCCCCTGGTCCTCCACGGCGTCGTGGAGGAGCGCCGCGATCGCCTGCTCCTCCGACCCGCCGTGCTCGAGGACGAGCGCCGCCACGGAGAGGAGGTGGGAGACGTAGGGGACGCCCGTCCCCTTCCTCGGCTGCTCCCGGTGCAGGTCCACCGCGAACGCGAGCGCCTCCTCGAACTTCGACGTCAGGATCAGGGTCGGTCGCACTGCCACTGCCACGGCCCAATCCTGCCACGAACGGCGGCCGCCGGCGCCGGCGCCGCCCGGGGCGACAGGCGCGCCCGCCCGGCGCCGGAAACCGGTACGCTCCGCGAATGCCGACCGACAGGAAGCCGACCCCCCG
>CAZNSS010000986.1:0-1584 GCA_964575465.1 uncultured Holophagales bacterium
CGCCGAGCCCACCTCGCCGTTCGTCAGGCCGGCCTCGGGCTCGAACCCGCCGCGCTTCAGCGCGAGGGCCCCCGCCACGACGAGCGGCAGCAGCAGCGCCCCCGCCGCGAGCGCGCCCGACACCGCGAAGTAGGCGTTCGTCGACCGCACGAGGATGAGCGACGTGTAGACCGCGTCCACCGTGAAGTGCCAGACCAGGAGCGGGAAGAGGTCGAGCTTCAGCATCACCGCGCCGATGACCACCCCGGCGAGACCCACCTCGACCCCGCGGATCCAGAACGGCTGGTTCGGGTAGCCCGCGTGCGCGAAGCCCCAGACGAGCGCCGGCAGTCCCACGGCGACCCACGTCGGCGAGAAGCGCCGCAGGAACGGAATGGAGAACATCCGCGACGAGAACTCCTCCGTCGTCGCCGGGACGAAGCCCATCAGCAGGACCCCGAGCCACGGGAAGCTCGTCCCGAGGAGGTTCGAGTAGGGGACGTCCGCCGGCGACCAGGCGCCGAAGCGGTCGGCCGCGAGGTAGAAGAGCACCTGGTAGGCGAAGAACCCCGCCGTCAGCGCGTACCCCGCGAGGAGCCCGAGGAAGACCCGCTTCGTCCCGAACGCGCGCCGCGAGAAGACGCGGCCGAGCGCGGGCTTCTCCGGGTACGCCTCGCGGTACTCGGGCTCTCCTCCCGCCACCAGGAGGAGGAGGAGGACCCCGAGCATGCAGGCCGCCCCGAAGTCCGAGAGGAGCGTCTGGCCGAGGAAGCCCGCCCAGCTCTCCGTCGTGTCGTACGACTGCAGCGCGATCGGCAGCTCGTTCAGCGAGGCCGCCATCTGGAGCGCCGTCCCCGTGATCGAGAACGCGAACGCCCAGCGCCACTTCACGTCGCGCCGCCGGAGCCGGTCGAGGAAGACGACGACGAGGGCGATGGCGGTCAGGACGAGCCCGAACGTCGCCGCCGCCCCCGCGGCGCTGTTCTTCGAGCGAAGCGTCGCGTACTCCTGCCGCCACGCCTCCGGCACGTCGAGCCAGAGCGTCGATCGGCCCACGCGGTCGCCCTGCACCTCGACGAGGTAGCGCATCGCGGCCCCGTTCCAGAGCAGCGTCTTCGACTCCCAGACGAACGTCCGGTCGACGCGGGCGGGGCGCTTCTCCTCCTTCGCCTCCACGAAGCGGAGAGTCGCCGCGTCGAGCCCGCGGTGCGTGCGGAGCGCCTCCTCCGCCATCGCCCGCGCCCGCTCGGCCCCCGCGTCCGGCGCCGCCGCCTTCTCCGGGAGGATCCGCCGGAACGAGAGGAGCTCCCCCGACGGCGCCACGAACGCCCGCAGCTCTCCCTTCTCCAGCGGCTTCACGAAGCGGAACGACCAGCGCCACACAGGCACCTCGCGCCCCAGGAGCGGCACCGCCTTCGCGAGCCCCAGCTCCCGCTCGAGGAAGACCTTCGCGTCGTCGTCGTGGTCGAAGACCCCGAGCGCCTTGCTCCCCCCCAGGTCGAAACCCCGCGCGACGAGCTCCTTCTCCGCCACCCGCCGCGCCTCCTCCTTCGTCACCCGGAAGTCGATCGACGCCTCCGGGAACGCCCGCGAGAAGAGCGACAC
>CAZNSS010000987.1:0-1582 GCA_964575465.1 uncultured Holophagales bacterium
GTGAAGATCCCGCGCTGGCTCCGCCAGTACACGGGGCTCCCGCTCGACGTCGTCCACGTCCAGGGGCACGACTTCCCCGACGACCTCTCGCCGTACTCCCTCGTCGTCCACTGCGGCAGCTGCATGGGCAACCGCCGGGAGACGCTCTCGCGGATCCTCCGCTGCCGCGCGGCCGGGATCCCCATCACGAACTACGGGCTGACGATCGCCTACTCGCTCGGGATCCTCGAGCGGGCGCTCGGCCCGTTTCCCGCCGCCCTCGAGGCCTTCCGCGAGGCCCGCCGGGCAGCGACGCTCCCCGTGGAGGTGAACGCGTGATCGAACGCGCCGAGATCCTGGCCTGGCTCCGGGAGACCGACCCGACCCGCCTCTCCCGTCTCTACCGGAGGGCGGACGCCGTCCGCCGCGACCGCGTCGGAGACGAGGTCCACCTCCGCGGGCTCGTCGAGCTCTCGAACCACTGCGTTCGCCGCTGCGCCTACTGCGGCATCGCCGCAACGAACACCGACGTCGCCCGCTACCGGATGACGGAGGACGAGGTCCTCGCGTGCGCTCGGCAGGCGAAGGAGCTCGGCTACGGGACCGTCGTCCTCCAGTCGGGCGAGGACTACGGGCTGACGCGCGAGGGCGTCGCCTCGATCGTCCGCGAGATCCGGCGCGAGACCGGCCTCGCCGTGACGCTCAGCCTCGGCGAGCGCCCCGACGAGGACCTCGCCGCCTGGCGCGAGGCGGGCGCCGACCGCTACCTCCTCCGCTTCGAGACTTCCGACCCGGCGCTCTACGAGGCGATCCACCCCGCGGTGCCGGGGCGCCCCGACCGCTTCGCGATCCTCGGCCGCCTCGCCGTCCTCGGCTACGAGGTGGGGAGCGGCGTCCTCGTCGGGATCCCCGGGCAGACGTTCGAGAGCCTCGCGAACGACATCCTCGTCTTCCGCCAGCTCGACCTCGAGATGATCGGCGTCGGCCCTTACATCCCGCACCCCGCGACGCCGCTCGGCCAGGGGCTCTTCCCGCTCGCGCCCGAGGGCGAGCAGGTCACCGCCGACGAGCAGACGACGACCAAGGTCGTCGCCCTCACCCGCCTCGTCCGCCCCGACGCGAACATCCCGTCGACGACGGCCCTCGCCACTCTCGACCCGTCGTGGGGCCGCGAGCTCGGCCTCCTCCGCGGCGCGAACGTCGTCATGCCGAACCTGACGCCCCCCGCCTACCGCGCCCTCTACGAGATCTACCCGGGCAAGGCCGTCGGCTCGGAGACCGTCGAGGAGTGCAGCTGCCTGCCGAACCGGATCCGGATGATCGGGCGGGTGCCGGGCACGGGGCCGGGGGGGCGGAGGAAGGCCGAGGAGACGCCGTTGCCGGCCGCGGCGCTCGTGGCGTACTGACCCGCGATTCCCCCGGTCGCACGAAGGCCCCCGGTCGCCCGGGGGCCCCCTGCATTCGAACGGTCCGGCCGGCCGCGCCGCTACGCGATCGTGACCTCCTTGCAGAGGTAGACGTCCTGGATGGTGTTGAGGAGCTTCGCTCCCTCGGCCATCGGGCGCTGGAAGGCCTTGCGGCCGGAGATGAGGCCCATGCCGCC
>CAZNSS010000988.1:0-1582 GCA_964575465.1 uncultured Holophagales bacterium
CCCCCGCCTCGCGGCCGCCCGTGATCGCCATCTCGATCTCGTCGATCCAGAGGACCGCCGGCGCGAGCCCCTCGACGGTCTTCAGCGCCCGGTGGAAGCTCGCTTCCGGGTTCTCCGTCCCGAAGACGATGTTCATGTCGAGCCGGAAGAGCGGGAGGTTCCAGAGGGCCGGGATCGTCTTGACCGAGAGCGACTTGCCGCAGCCCGACATCCCCATCATCAGGAGCCCTTTCGGGACCGGGAGACCCGCCTCGGCCGCTTCCTTCGAGAAGAGGTGCTGTCTCTTTCGGAGCCAGTCCTTGAGGTTCTCGAGCCCCCCGATGTCGTCGAGCGTGAAGCGGGGCGGCACGTACTCGAGCACCCCTGCCTTCCGGGAGGACTGCTCCTTTTCGGCGAGGAGCTCGTCGAACGTGGCCTCGTCGAACCGCGGGGTCCGGGCGAAGACCTTCGCGAAGACGTGCTCCAGCTCGTCGAGCGTCTGTCCCCGGAGGACCGTGACCACCCGGTCGGCGTCGACAGGCGAGAGTCCCGGCTCGCCGAGGTACCTCTTCCCGAGTATGGTGACGGCGTTCCGGACTTCCGCCTCGTCCGGCAGGTCGTAGTCGACGAGGAAGACCTCCTTGTTGAGGTCCTCCGGCAGGAGGAGGCGCGGCGAGACCATCACCACGAACTTCCCCTTCCCCTTGAGCTGCCGGTAGGCGTCCCGGAGCCTGCGGACGACGTCGGGACGCTCGCCCAGGAGCGCCGGGAGGTCCTTCATCACGAAGAAGCCCGGTCCGCTCGCCTGCAGGACGATGTCGAGCGCGCGAAGCGGGTCCCGGGTATCGGCCGGCGCGTCGGCGAGGCCGGTCCACCCGTCCACGCACGTCCAGACGCCGAACGACACGGGCTTTTCGTAGAACTTCTGCGCGAGCACGGAGAGGGCCCGCTCCACGCGCCCCTCCTCCCACGACTGGACGTAGAGGAGGGGATAGGACCCGAGGAGGGCGCGGCGGATCCTCTCGGCACCGCGGACGGGAACAGAGGCGCTCATGGAGCGATTCTAGACGGTAGACTTACGTGTTATGGCGAGCGAAGAACAACTTGAGGTCCTCAAGGGCCCCGACTGGAACAGGTGGCGGGCCGAACACCCGGGAATCACCCCCGACTTCACCGACATCTCCCTCGTCGAGGCCGACCTGACGGGCCGTAACCTCTCGGGCGCCGACTTCTCGCGGACGAAGCTCGACGGCGCGAAGCTCGACGGCGCGAACCTCGCCCAGGCGCACATGCAGGGGGTGTCCCTGCGCGGCACGAGCCTCCTGCGCGCCGACCTCTCCGAAACGGACCTCGAGTACCAGACGCTGGACAAGGTCCAGCTGGTCGGGGCGGCGCTGCGCGGGGTCAACCTGAAGAACGCCTCGGTCCGCGAGGCGAACCTCACGGCCTGCGACATGACCGGGGCGAAGCTCGAGGGGACGACCTTCAACGGGAGCACCTTCTCCTTCAGCCGGCTCGTCGCCGCGAACTTCCGCGGCGTCATCATCGACGGCTGCGTCTTCGAGGAGTGCGACCTGTCGCAGGCCATCTTCGACGGCATCAC
>CAZNSS010000989.1:0-1577 GCA_964575465.1 uncultured Holophagales bacterium
TCCTCGTCGAACCGCAACTTCAAGGGACGCCAGGGCAGCCCCACGGGCCGCACGCTCCTGATGAGCCCGGCCATGGTCGCGGCCGCGGCCGTCGCGGGCGAGGTCGTCGACGTCCGGTCGGCCGCCGCGCCCGCGGGAGGACGGCGGTGAGCCGCATCCCTCGGGTCCGCGGATTCGCCCTCCCCCTCCGCGGCGACGACGTCGACACGGACCGGATCATCCCGGCGCGGTACCTCAAGGCGGTCACGTTCGAGGGGCTCGGCGACCACGCCTTCGAGGACGACCGAACGGCGCTCGCCGGCGCGCACCCGTTCGACGACCCGCGCTTCGCCGGGGCGACGATCCTCCTCGTCAACCGCAACTTCGGCTGCGGCTCGTCCCGCGAGCACGCGCCGCAGGCGCTCTACCGCAGGGGGTTCCGCGGCATCCTCGGGGAGAGCTTCTCGGAGATCTTCTTCGGCAACTCGGTCGCCCTCGGGCTCCCGTGCCTCACGCTCGCGCGCGCGGACGTCCGGTCCCTGCAGGACCTCGTCGAGAGGGAGCCGAAGACGGTCCTCGAGCTCGACCTCGAAAGCCGGACCGTCCTCACCGGGTCGCTCGTCTTCCCGTTCTCCGTCCCCGACGGGGCGCGCGAGGCCTTCCTCTCGGGCCGCTGGGACTCCCTCGGCCTCCTCCTCGAGAGGTTCGAGGAAGTGCAGGCCCTCGCCGCCCGGCTTCCCTGAGGCGGGAGCGGGCGGCCGCCCGGCACGCCGCGAGGTTCCCCTTCTACGCGACCTCGTAGACCACGTGGACGTTCGAGGTGCCCCACTTCGCGTGGAGGAGGCTCGCCCCGGTTTCGGGGGGAAGCGTGTACGCCTCGTTGTTCCAGGGGTCGCAGACGACCGTCGCCTCTCCCCAGTCCGCCGGGTCGTCGCCACTCTTCGGGGCCCTCCCGACGAGGACGAAGGCGTGGTCCCGGCCGATCATGTTGATCCACGCCAGCGGCCGGACCCGGAGGTCGTAGAGGTAGACGAAGGCCGTGATGCTCTGTTCGTTGCAGTTTCCCGCCTTCGTCCGGGTCGTGATCTCCGCGATCTGGCGAAAGCGTGCGATCGGGTCCTCCGGCGCGGTCCCCGTCTTCTCGTTCCAGATCTGCTGCGCCCGGTTCGCCCCGGTCAGGAGCGGCAGGAACGTCGTCATCAGGCCGAGCGTCCTGTCGAGGACGTTCGGGTCCTTCCCCTCGATGGCGGCGCGATTCTTCCGGTAGCTCTCCGCGTAGTCCGCCCCGCGGTTCGAGGCGCCGAAGGGGACCTTCGCCTTCACGTAGGCGACGGCCTGGCGGGCGACGGCGAGGTTGTAGGTGACGTCCATGGTGATGCGATCTCCTCTCGACCTGGAGCCCGCGGCGGTCCCGGGAACGGCCTCGGACCGGAAGCGAGCCGAGCCTGAAATGTAGGGTCGGCCCGGACGATCCGCCGTGCGGAAGATCACCGGAAGGCGACTTCCCGGCGATCCCGGCCCACGCACCGGGCGAGAACGCCGGTCGGGTCTCGGCCCGTCGCGTCTCGCTCCGCCACGGCTCGCTCACGGCTCGCTCT
>CAZNSS010000990.1:0-1574 GCA_964575465.1 uncultured Holophagales bacterium
ACGTCGGCGAGGAACTGCCGGTACCGGTCCGGGAGCTTCTCGAGGGCCTGCTTCCGCTCCTTGCCGGAGAGCTTCTTCGCCGAGAGGACGAGGGGCGCCGCCGACCCGGACGGAGCCGAGATCGTCGGACCGGACAGCGGGACGGCGAGGGCGGCGCGCTCGCGGAGGCCTCCGGCGGTGTCCCCTTGTCGTGCCGTGATCGCCCGGTAGGCGGCCTGGACGAGGCCGGTGTCGCCGCACCCGAAGGAGTTCTCCGAGAGGGCGTCGAGCGGCTTGTCGGCCTGCGTCTTCGGGGCGAGGAGGACCGACTCGCCGTCGATGACCGTCCAGTAGCGGGCGAGGCCGGTCCCCGGCTCGGGGTAGAAGAGCATCCGGGCGTTCGCGCCGAGCAGCCGGTGGGAGAGGTAGGTCCAGACCTCGATCCGGGCGAAGAGGTTCGGGCAGGAGACGATCCGCCGGGCGTCGGGGCCGCCTCCGGAGGCGACCCAGACAGAGGCCCGGTCGTCGTCGAGGCGGCCGAAGAGGGTCATCGCCTCGGTGCGGAGCGCCTGGACCGGGTCGGGCTTCTCGCTGGTGACGTCGACCCCCTTCGACGGGTCGGGCGGCGGCGCCTGCGCGGGCGCGCTCGCCGCGGCGAGTCCGGCGGCGAGCGCCACGGCCACGAGAGCCACCCATCTGGCCACCGTCGAGGACATACCCGTACCTCCCTGGCACCCCCGGACTCGGAAAAGCAAGAAGGGGACCGCGTTGAAGTGTACGGCCCGGCCGCGTCCGGGTTCGTGAGGCGGGGCACGGGAGCGGCCGGGATCCCTAGAATGGCCGGGGATGCCCGCGCGCCCGACCGTCTACGCCGACTACCACGCCACGGCGCCGCTCCGCCCGGAGGCGCTCGAGGCGATGCTCCCCTGGCTCCGGTCTCTCGCGGCGAACCCCTCGTCGATCCACGCTCCCGGCCGGGCGGCGCGGAACGCGGTCGAGACGGCTCGCGAGGTGGTGGCGGGGGCGCTCGGGGCGTCGCCGGAGGAGGTCGTCTTCACCTCCGGGGGGACGGAGTCGGACGCCCTCGCCGTCCGCGGCGGGGCACGCGCGGCGCGCGAGAAGGAGGGCCGGACGCGCGTCGCGTTCTCCGCGGCCGAGCACGCCGCGGTCCGCGAGGCGGCCCTGTCGCTCGCGGCCGAGGGCTTCGAACCGCTGGAGCTTCCGGTCGGCGGGTCGGGTCTCCCGCGGGAGGACGGCCTCGCCGCCGCTCTCGAGGGGCGGATCGCCCTTCTCTCCCTCATCCTCGCGAACAACGAGACGGGAGTCGTGAACCTGCGGCTTCCGGAGGTGACCCGGGCGGCGCGTGCGGCAGGTTCCCTCGTCCACACGGACGCCGTCCAGGCCGTCGGGAAGGTCCCGGTAAGGCCTGCGGAGCTCGGCGTCGATCTCCTCTCTTTCACGGGGCACAAGCTCGGTGGGCCGAAGGGGGCAGGGGTCCTCTGGGTCAGGAAGGGCGTGCGCGTGGTCCCGCTCTTCGCCGGCGGCGGGCAGGAGCGGGGGCGCCGCGGGGGCACCGAGGACGTCCCGGCCATCGT
>CAZNSS010000991.1:0-1573 GCA_964575465.1 uncultured Holophagales bacterium
CTCCAGCTCGGCCGGGACTGGCGGCGCGAGGACGCGGGCCCCACGCACTCCCCAGGCGACGGCTCCGTTCTCCCAGACGATCCGGTCGAAGAGCTCCTCGGCGTGGGGGCAGAGCTCGAGGAGCTCCCACGGGATCCGACCCGTGACGAGGACGAGCCGGAGCTTCTCCTCGCGCAGCTTCCGGAGCGCACCGAGGATCGTCTCGTCGAGACGTCCCGTCCTGGTGAGGGTCCCGTCGTAGTCGAGGGCGACGGCGCGGAAGTGATGCGGCATCTTCCCTCCCGCCGGAGCGGTGGCCGGATGACCCGGATCGGAACGGACCTGCCGGAAGACTCTACCACCGGCAATTGACGGGAAGGCCCCGCGCGGCTAGCGTCGCCGGCCGGTGCCCGAGACCTCTCCGACCTCCCACTCCCGCGGCGAGCGGCGCGAGGACGCGATCCTCCCCACGCCGCTCCGGCTCGGCGCGGACGACCGCTTCCGGGGAAGGGGCGTCACGATCGCCTTCCTCGACTCGGGCTTCTTCCCGCACGCCGACCTCGTCGAGCCTCGGACGCGCATCCTCCGCTTCGTCGACGTCACCGACAGGCGCGCCGCCTATCCCCGCCTCCTCAGGCCCGACGAGTCGAGCTGGCACGGGATGATGACCTCCGTGGTCGCCTGCGGGAACGGTGCGCTCTCGAAGGGTCTCTACCGCGGCCTCGCTTCCGAGGCGAACGTCGTCCTCGTGAAGGTCGGCTCGGCACGTCGCATCACGCACGAGAACATCCGCCGCGGCCTCGACTGGGTCGTCAAGAACCGCGGGCGCTACGGCATCCGCGTCTGCAACGTCTCCTGCGGGGGCGACTACGAGGCCTCCTACCTCTTCGACGGCCTCTCGCAGGCGGCGGAGAAGGCGACGCGCGCGGGGATCCTCGTCGTCGCGGCCGCCGGGAACCTCGGGCTCGCCCCGGGGCACCCGGTCCTGCCGCCCGCGTCCGCCCCCTCGGTCCTGACGGTCGGCGGCCTCGACGACAAGAACCACCTGCACCGCGAGGGGCACGACATCTACCACGGCAGCTGGGGTCCGACCGTCGACGGCCTCCAGAAGCCGGAGGTCATCGCCCCGGCGATCTGGCTCGCCGCGCCGATCCTCCCCGGGACGCCCACCGCGGCCGAGGCCGCTCTCTACGCCCACCTCGAGTCGGCGCGCGACGACGAGCTGGACGTCATCCTCGAGGCGCACGCGGGAGTCGACCCCGCGCTCGACGCCGCCCGGCACCTCGCGCCGCCCCTCGTGAGGCAGCTCGTCGAGGCGAAGCTCCGCGACAACAACGTCATCAGCGGGGCCTACAAGCACGTCGACGGGACGAGCTTCGCCGCCCCCATCGTCTCCTCGCTCGCCGCGCAGATGCTCGAGGCGAACCCGGCGCTCGCGCCGCACGACCTGAAGTCGATCCTCGTGAAGACGGCGCGCCGTCTCCCCCACGTCCCGGTCGACCGGCAGGGGTGGGGCGTCGTCGAGCCCGCGGCGGCCGTGGAGGAAGCGCTCGCGCGGGCCGGCGACGGGCCGGCCGCCTGACCGCGCCCCGGG
>CAZNSS010000992.1:0-1573 GCA_964575465.1 uncultured Holophagales bacterium
ATCCGGTAATTATATTTACTGTTCTTTGTATGGGATTGAATCACAGTACAATGATTTTGCATCTTATATAAAATTTGAACTGGACAATATTGAACTGGATGATCAAAGCAATGGAATATTGAATGGCGCTGGTATCTTTGTAAATGAGTATGGTTTGGCTGCTACCGGAATTACAAAAACCATCCAGTATCCGATGATTACAGTAGTCCATGGCAAACATGGAATTTTGCTACAGAACTGCAATGGTTTTGATATATACGGAGGGGGATCAACTACGAACATTTTTGCAGTATCTCCAAAAGACTGTTATCAGGGAGTTTCGGTATATGGAGGTGAGAAGAACAGCATTCGATGTACAACCGTTGATTTTTCAGAGCCCGGCGACAAATTATCTTCCAAAGCTGATTTTGCCTTTAACAGCTCCATCTCCTGTGATGTCTGGTGCAACCATGCCTACAACGGATATCTGGGGTTCCGTTTCGATGGGAATTGCAATCCCTGCGATTTTGTGAATAATGAAATGAAGGACAATGGCCACACCGGCCTGTATCTGGATGCTTCCGGTGAGATTGGTCCGCAGCTAATTAATAAAGGTAACAAATGGTTCGGCTCTTTCTCTGGTAGCAGTGGAATCGGTGCGATATGTATGAGCAATCCTTTCAATTCACGATTTGAAGCTAATCCGTTAGCACCGCCTTATAAACCTTTGATTGTTTTTCCACCGACTGGCTGGTTTAGTATTGGTTTTGGTTCACCATATGATTGTTCAATTGCCCCATTCAATTTTCCATCTTGCTATCAACCTTATTCAGATGCCTATTCAACAGATTCTGCTATATGGAATATCGCTTCCGGGCAGAGTGGAACCATTGCCTATTCCGATGTGGCGGATTATCGCTCGAACAAATATTTTACGGAAGAATACCTGAAAGGGAATGGGGTCGGAGATTTACTTATCGAAAATTACTATGATTCCATTTCTGATTTAAACTATGAATTGCTTGCTTCCATAAAAGAAAACACCGGCAATTTAAAAAATGTAAATCCCGGAGTTACCGGACTAATCTCTCAAACCCGGGAAATGATTACTCAATTAATGGATTCCCTTGTCTACGACAGAATTTTAATCAGGAATATGCTACATCCCGACAGTGGCTTTATTGCCGGTTTTATGAATAAACAAGATTCATTAATGGAATTATCTATTTCACTTTCGGGTTATGATAGCTTGTTTAAATCAAATATCCAATCTGGAGTTGATCTGATCAAAACAGACAATGATGCAATTCAAAACCTGTATTTACAATCCATTGAAAAGGGATTAAATAATATCTACTTTGACCGGATTATTAAAGGCGAAACCAATCTCTCAGGTAATGATATTTCTTTCCTGACGAGCCTTGCCGCTCAATGCCCACTTTCAGGAGGGGAACTGGTGTTTAAGGCAAGAGGGATACTAAGTCTCTTGTATCCTTTCATTTCATATCCTGATAGTCAATTGTGCAACGATGAAGGAATTGTTTATCGCAAAGATGCTCCTCAGGATATTCAAATAGAATTTAATGTTCACCCA
>CAZNSS010000993.1:0-1572 GCA_964575465.1 uncultured Holophagales bacterium
GAGGCCGTGGAGGCTGCGGAACGCCTCGAGCGCCTCGCGCGAGACGCCGCCGCGGCCCGGTGCCCCGCCCGCGGCGAGGCGGGCTGGATCTCCCGGCGCGGCCGAGAGGAGGAGGAAAACCGCCACGAGGACGCCGAGAAGAGTCCCGGCCGCACCGAGGAGGCGCCGTGCGAGAAACGAAGCCACTTCGCGGAATGTTACGCGGGGCGGCCCTCGCTTCCCGTCAGATCGGCTTCGCCGCCCGGACCGGCTGCCACCCGGCCCCGCCGGGCCAGAAGAGCCAGAGGCCGACTGGCGACGTCTTCACGTTCCCGACCCGGTCCCTCACCCCCCACGCGACCGCGACCGTGTGGAGGAACGTGAACGGCGCGTCGTCCGCGATGACGCGCTGCAGCTCCGCGTAGAGCGCCTTCGCCTTCTCGCGGTCGAACGTCGTGGCGATCTCGTCCATCAGCGCGTCGGCGCGCGGGTTCCGGTAGAACGCGTTGTTCATCCCCGCCGGGGGGACCTGGGTGGAGTGCCAGTTCGGGCGCAGGTCGGGGTTCGGGTCGAGGTTCAGGGAGAGCGAGCAGGCCTCGTAGTCGCCCGCGTCCACCTTCTCGACGAAGGCGCCCCACTCGAGCGGCGCGAGGTTCGCCTCGATCCCCGCCTCGCGGAAGGCCCGCTGGGAGAGCTCGAGGATCTGTCGCTGCCGGTCGTTCGCGCTGCCGAAGGAGAGGGTGAACGAGAACCGGGTGCCGCCCTTCGCGCGGACGCCGTCCTTCCCCTTCTTCCAGCCCGCCTCGTCGAGGAGCGCCGCCGCCTTCGCCGGGTCGTACGGGAGGGGCGCGAGCGTCGGGTCGTGCGCCCACAGCCCCGGGGGGAGCGGGCCGTTCGCGGGGCGCGCGAGGCCGCCGTAGAGCGTCCGCGCGATCGCCTCGCGGTCGATCAGCATCGTCAGGGCACGGCGCACGCGCGGGTCGGAGAACTGCGGGAGCCGGTTGTTCCAGGCGATGTAGGCGTAGGCGATCTCGTCGTAACGGACCTCGCGGATCGCCGGGTGCTTCGGCAGCTCGGCACGCTGCACCGCGTTCAGGCGCGACTCGTCGAGGTCCCCGGTCACGAGACCCTGGAACGCGGGGGCGGACTCCGGCACGACCCGGAGGACCACCTGCTCGAAGGCCGGCGGCTCGCCGAAGTACTGCGTGTTCCTCACGAGCCGCAGCGTCCCTCCCTCCCACGAGGCGAGGCGGAAGGGACCCGTCGCGAGCGGCTTGCGGTTCGCCGGGTTCGTCGCCACGTCGGTCCCCCGGTAGAGGCGGGCCGGGAGGAGCGGCAGGTTGAAGGCGTCGCGCTGGCCCGCGTAGGCCTTCCGGAACGTCACGCGTGCCGTCCGCGCGTCGACCGCCTCGACCTTGTCCAGGTCGGCGAAGAAAGCCCGCCGGTAGAGCGCCGGCGTCTTCGGGTCGAGGAGGGCCTCGAGCGTCGCCTTCACGTCGTCCGAGGTGACCGGGTTCCCGTCCTCCCAGCGAACGCCCTCGCGGAGCTTCACGGTGTAGACGAGGTGGCCCGGCTCGGCCTCGACCGACTCCG
>CAZNSS010000994.1:0-1567 GCA_964575465.1 uncultured Holophagales bacterium
CCTCGGTCACGACGACGGCCTGGTTGTTCGTCAGGTCGGGGAACGCCTCGACGGGAAGCTCGTTCCACGCCCAGAGGCCCGAGAGGACGAGGACGGCGACCATCGCGTGGACGGCCATCCGCCGGCGGTAGGCGCCGGCCACGAACCGTTCGATCCCCTTCGGCCGGTGCGCGGGCGCCCCGCCGCCCTCCCGTTCGCCGCCGCTCACGTCACTCCTCCGCCGGCACCGAGGCCGAGAGGAGCTGCGACTTCAGGAGGAAGCTCCCCTCCGTCGCGACCTTCTCTCCCGCCGCGACGCCGGAGCGCACCTCGACGAGCCCCTCGCTCGAGGCGCCCAGCGCGACCTCGCGCTTCTCGAAGCGCCCCTTCGCGCCGGCCACGAAGACGTGGGGCCTGCCGTCCATCTCCTGGATCGACTTCTCGGGGACGACGACCATCGGCCGCGGGGCCGACTCGCCGAGCGCGACGCGCGCGTACATCTCGGGCTTGAGGAGCCCGCCCGGGTTCGGCACCTGGCACCGCACCGTCACGCGGCGCGTCTTCGGGTTGATCGCGTCGCCGACGAACGTCACCTTCGCCTCGAAGGCCCGGCCGGGCCAGGCGGCGACGTAGACCCTCGCGTCCCGGCCCGCGGAGACGAGCGGGATCCGGGTCTCGTCCACCTCGGCCATCGCCCAGAGCTCCGCCAGGTCGCTCACGACGAACAGCGGCGTCCCGGAGAGGACGGCGGTCCCGGCGGTCACGTGCTTCTCGAGGACGACGCCGGCGAGCGGCGCCCGGATCGGGACCGACTCCCCCGACTCGCCCGAGGGGTCCTCCGCGTTCGTCACGCCGAGGTGCTCGAGCGCCTCCTCGGCGCGCCGCACCTCCGTCCTCGTCCGGTCGAGCTCCTCCCGGGCCGCCACCTGCTCCGTCTCGGCGCGCTGGCGCTCCTGGAGGGAGAGCGCCTTCTCCTGGTGCAGGCGGGCCGCCCGCTCGGCGGCCTGCGTCGCCCACGCCAGCTCGGTCTCCCGCCGCCGCCGCTCGGCGACGCCCTTCCGGTAGTCGGCCCAGGCGTCGTGGACGGCGCGGCTGTTCAGCTCGGCGAGGACGGCGCCGCGCCCGACGCGGTTTCCCACCTCCGAGAGGACGCGGACGACGTTCCCCTCGACGAGGGCGCCGATCCGCGCGGTGCGCGCCTCGTCGAGCGCGAGGACGGCGGGGGCCTCGAACGTGGCGGCGCGGGTGACGCTCTTCGCCTCGGCCACCTCGATCCCGGCGAGGGAGATCGATTCCCTGCCGAGCGTCACGGAGTCGGTCGCCGTCGGGGCGGGTGCGGCCTCCTCGGCCGGCTTCGCCGTGAAGATCCTGACGACGACGACGGCCGGGACGAGGAGGAGGCCCACGGCGAGGAGGACGCGGGGGAGGCGGCGCGGCAGGTGCCGCTGGTGGCGCTTCCAGAAGCCTTCGGGGCCGGGCGTCTCGGTGCTGTTCACGGGAGGTCCTCCTGTCCGAGGGCGAGGCGGGCGGCGAGCGAGGCGAGGCGGGCGTCCACGGCGAGGTCGAGCGTCTCGCGGACGGCCTCGGC
>CAZNSS010000995.1:0-1567 GCA_964575465.1 uncultured Holophagales bacterium
CCTCTGGGCCGGCCTCGCGATCCACGACACGTCGAGCGTCGTCGGCGCGGCCTCGACGTTCGGGCCGCAGGCGCTCGCGGTGGCGACGACCGTGAAGCTGACCCGGGCCCTCTGGATCATGCCGTGCGTCCTCGGGGCGGCGCTCCTCGTCCGCTCGGACGAGAAGCCGAAGTTTCCCCTCTTCGTCGCGGGCTTCGTCGCCGCCGCCGCGGTCCGGACGCTCCTCCCGTCGCTTCAGCCTCTCTGGGGCGTCCTCGTCGCGGTCGCGCGCCAGAGCCTCGTCCTCACGCTCTTCCTGATCGGGACGGGCCTGACGCGGGACGTCCTGAAGCGGGTCGGGGTCCGCCCCCTCGCGCAGGGGATCCTCCTCTGGCTCCTCGTGAGCTCCGCGACGCT
The DNA here is from genome assembly GCA_964575465.1 of uncultured Holophagales bacterium. GTDB lineage: Bacteria > Acidobacteriota > Thermoanaerobaculia > UBA5066 > UBA5066 > UBA5066. The sequence continues at coordinate 397 of CAZNSS010000995.1, forward strand.
CGCGGCGATCGTCTCGGGCCTCATCCCGCCGCTCTGAAGGGGTGCCGCGCCCGGAGCGGGCGGCGTCAGGCCGCGGGCGTCACCTCGAGCGGGAGGGCGAGCGGAGGCGGAGACCGAGCCGGACGGGAGGCCCTGTCTCTCCCCACCGGAGCCGCCCGTCGTTTCGGACCTCGACGGCGAGCGCGACGTCGCCCCCGGCCGGGCCGGCGAGGGCGCCCGTCCCGGCGGAGAGGCGGGTGCGGAAGCGATCGCCGGCCGCTCCTCGCGGGGCGGGAGGACGGGAAGCCGGAGCCGGTCGAGGAAGCCCACGCGAGGGAGTGGCCCGGCGTGGGGGCACCTCGCGGAAGGCGCGTGCTCCCTATACTCGGGCCTTCCGATGCACCTCTCGCCCGGTCTCCGCGTTGGACCGTACGAGGTCCGCGAGCTCCGGGGCGCCGGCGCCTCGGGGGAGGTGTACCTCGCTCGCGACGCGCGCCTCGGCCGCGACGTGGCGCTGAAGGTCCTTCGGCCGGGGGCCGAGGAGGGCGCGGCCCGCGCCCTCCTGGAGGAGGCGCGCGCCGCCTCGGCGCTCTCGCACCCGGCCGTCGCGACGATCTACGAGGCGGGAGAGGCGGCGGTCGAGGGACGCCCCGTCGCCTACATCGCGATGGAGCTCGTCGACGGACCGACGCTCGGCGAGCACGCGCGCGCGGGGGCGCCGCCGGGCGAGCTCGTGGCGCTCGTCGAGCAGGTCGCGGAAGGGCTCGCCGAGGCGCACGCGCGGGGCGTCGTCCACCGCGACGTGAAACCCTCGAACATCCTCGTCGCGGCGGGCCGCGCCAAGCTCGTCGACTTCGGTCTCGCGACGCGCTGCACCGGCCTCGACCAGGACGCGCTCGAGACGCTCACCCCCGGCGAGGCCGCGCGCCTTCCGTCGCCGGGGATCGCCGGGACGGCGGCGTACATGTCGCCCGAGCAGGTGAGGGGCGAGGAGCTCGACGGGAGAAGCGACGTCTTCTCCCTCGGGGCCGTCCTCTGGGAGCTCCTCGCCGGGCGCCGCGCCTTCCCGGGCGCGACGGTCGGCGCCGTCCTCGCCTCGGTCCTCGGGCACCACCCGGAGCCGCTCGCGCGCGTGAACCCGGCCGTCCCGGAGGCGCTCTCCGAGGCCGTGGCGCGGATGCTCGAGAAGGAG
>CAZNSS010000996.1:0-1566 GCA_964575465.1 uncultured Holophagales bacterium
GCAACCAGATCATGAACTGGATGATCGATCTGCCGCTCGGCGAGCCGGACCCCAAGAAGCAGCTCGCCGCGATCCGCGAGGTCACCGAGCGGCTCAAGCGCTCGGACAAGGCGATCGGCGTGAAGACCCTGGAGTCGTTCCTGCGCTACACGCCGGGACTGCTGTCGCTGGCCGTGCGCAACGCCTCTGGACCCAGCAACACCATGATCACCAACATCCCGGGGCCGCAGCTCGCGCTGTACCAGCTCGGCGCCGAGATGCTCGAGAACGTGCCGGTGGTGCCCCTCCTCGAAGAGATGGGGCTGGGGCTCGGCGTCATGAGCTACAACGGTACGATGTTCTGGGGAGTCACCGTGGATACCGACGTGGTGCCGGACCCCGCGCCCTTCGTGGCGGCGTTGCAGAAGGCGTTGAAGGCCGTGGCCCGCAGCGCCAGGGTGCCGATGGGCCGATGAGCTCCCGAATCGCAGGAGCGGCGGGAGCGCCGCTCTCACGGGTCGCGGAGGATCGGAACCCGCCCTGGCGCGTCATCGCGTCGTGTCCGCCGTCGACGAAGTGCACCGCGCCGTAGACGAAGCCCGCCGTGGTCGACGGCAGCAACCCGGCGGCGCCGGCGACACCTTCGGGCGGCCCGTCGCGAGACCGGGAGAACGGTTTCACGGCGAAGAAAAACCAACGGAGAGGAAGTATGTCGGACGAAAGCAGAGCGATCCTCCTGCCGAGAGGGCAGGGGCGATCGTGCTCGATCGAGGATCTGCGACGGCGCGCGGAATGGATCCGCCTGGAGACGATCCGCCAGATCGCCGGCGCGGGACTGGGACATTACTCGAGCACGTTCAGCGCGGCGGAGCTGCTGACGGTGCTGTACTACCGCACGCTGCGGCTCGATCCAGCCGATCCGCAGTGGCCCGACCGGGACAGGTTCCTGCTCGGCAAGGGACACATCGGCGTCGGGCTCTGGCCGGTCCTTTCGGACCTCGGCTATTTTCCCGCGGAGTGGCTCGAGCGGTTTGGCCGGATAGACGCACCGCTGACCGACCACCCGATCATGCGGGAGGTTCCCGGAGTCGATTTCAGCTCCGGATCCCTCGGTCACAATCTCTCCGTCGGGGTCGGCATGTGCCTGGCAGCACGGATGCAGAGCCGCGATCACCGCACTTTCGTGCTGCTGGGAGACGGGGAACTGCACGAGGGCCAGGTCTGGGAAGCTGCCATGTCGGCGTCCCACTACGCGCTCGGAAACCTGGTCGCGATCGTCGATGCCAACGGCAGCTCGGCGGACGGCCCTACGTCCGCAGTCATGAACATCGAACCGATCTCCGGGCGGTTCGAGGCATTCGGATGGCGCGCCGTGGAGATCGACGGCCATGACGTCGCGCGGATCGTCGAGGTCCTCGACGCGCTTCCCGATGCCGCTACTTCGGTGCCGACCGTGATCGTGGCGAGGACGATCAAGGGCAAGGGGGTCTCCTTCATGGAGAGCTCCCCGCGCGAATGGCACCTCGGCTTCCTCGGGTCCGAGGATCGGCAGCGTGCCGAACAGGAAATCAGGAGCCGGATGACATG
>CAZNSS010000997.1:0-1562 GCA_964575465.1 uncultured Holophagales bacterium
GCGCTCCAGAGCGCCGCCGCGCCGAGCCTCTCGCGCAGGGCGTGCCCCTCGCCTCGCCCCGCGAGGAGGACGACCGCGAGGACGGCCGCCGCGAGGAGGGGCTCCGGTACGGAAGGGACGATCAGGAACGCCGTCGCGAGGGCGAGGAGGGCGACGGACCGGGCGCTTCGCGTGGACCGCGCGTGGAGGAGCGCCGCGGCGAACCAGGGGAGCGCGGCGTGCGCCGAGGAGAAGCCGAGGAAAGGCGCCGCCGAGGCCGTGACCCCGCTCGCGCCCCACGCCAGAGCCCCGAGCGCCGAGGAAAACGCCGGGAGGCCCGAGAGGCGCAGGAACACCGCGAAGCCGGCGGCGCCGGAAAGGACGCGCAGGAGCATCCACGCCTTCGCGGCAGCCGCCGTCGGAAGGAGGAGGAAGAGGACGTTCCCCGGGTCGAACGCCGCGACGCCGGGCCACGAGAGGAGCGGAAGCCCCCCCTGGCGGAACCGGTCGATCCACGGCATCTCCCCGGAGCGAAGCGCCTCGACGAGGTGCATCTTCAGCGGGTAGAAGTAGGGGACGAGGTCACGGCCCGAGGGGACTCCCGGACCGAGGAGCGTCCGGTAGGGGACGAGGAGGAGCGCGAGGGCCGCGACGAGGGCGACGGCGAAGGGACGCCGCGCGGCGAGGTCCCGGAGGGTCTTCATCGCCGCCTCCCGGCGCGGAAGAGGAGCGCGACGCCCGCGAGGGAAAGGAGCGTGACGGCGAGGCCCGCCGGCAGGAGGTCGTTTCCGTAGGAGAGGACGACCTCGTGCTCCCCCGCCGGGACGCGGACGGCGGAGAGGAACCCGTCGGCCCGCAGGCTCTCCGAGGGGACCCCGTCGACCCGGGCGGTCCAGGACGGGTCGAACGCCCGTGCCACGACGAGGAGGCCGCCCGGCGGCTCGACGCGCACCCGGAGCCGGTGGCGATCATTCGTCCGCTCGAGGATCCAGGCCCTCCCGGCCCCGAACGACTCCGGGACGCCGGCCCCTTCGAGGACCGTCTCCTCGAGCGGGTCGGACGGAGCGGGGGCGAGGAGGGTGGGTGGGGCGAAGCGGGCCCGCCGCACGAAGGAGTGCTCGGGCCGCGCACGGTCGATCGAGACGATCCGCCCGCGCCCGAAGCGGGCCACCTCGCGCACCCCCTCGGGATCTCCCGGGGCGTCGGTCCGGGCCGCCGTCACGCCGATCGCCCGGAGCCGGCGCACCTTCTCCTCGCCCCACGGGAGACGCGCGAGAGACGCCGAGTAGGCCACCGCCGCCGTCGGCGACATCCGGTCGACGTCGTTGTCGCCTCCGTACCGGAGACCGAACGCGACACCGGTCACCGGCCGGAGCGGGTCGAGGCCGTCCCGCTCGAGCGCGAGCGTCGTGGCCCGGGAGACGTCGTCGGCGCCGTCGACGTGGAACCGCCCGCCTGCGGCGGCCGCGAGCGCGGCCTTCACTTCGGAAGGAGGCGAATCGAAGAACCCGCGCGGGCCGGCCGGCGCCGCTCCCGAGACGCGCCGCCCCGCGTCGAGGAGGAAGAGCACCGCGCCGACGAGG
>CAZNSS010000998.1:0-1561 GCA_964575465.1 uncultured Holophagales bacterium
GCCGTCGAGGCGAAGAACGCGGGGAAGATCCTCGCCCGGATCGAGGCCGAGGGCTTCCGCGTCGTGGCGATGAAGTTCCACCGGATCACGAAGGCCGAGGCGGAGGGCTTCTACGCCGAGCACGCCGGCAAGGGCTTCTTCGGCTCCCTCGTCGCCTACATGACCTCGGGCCCGGTCTTCGTCGCCGTCCTCGAGCGGGAGAACGCCGTCGCCCACTGGCGCGCCGTCATGGGCGCCACGAACCCCGCCAACGCCGACGAGGGGACGATCCGCAAGGAGTTCGGCCAGTCGATCGAGCGCAACGCCGCGCACGGCTCGGCGAACGCCGCCGACGCCGCCCGCGAGGTGACGTTCTTCTTCTCCCAGGCCGAGCTGATCTAGCGGTGACCGCGGGCGGGGGCGCTTCGCGCCTCCGCCCGGCGGACTTCGCGTCCGGCTACCGGCGCGCGGCCCGCCAGATCCGGGCGAGCGCCTTCGCGGCGACGCGGGCGCGCTCGTGCTCGACGAGCCACTTCGGGTCGGGGACGTCGTCGACGACCCCCTCGGCGATCGAGATCGCCTCGTCGAGCCTCGACGGCTCGAGGTCGTGGAGCGCCTCGGCGAGGAAGAGCCGGTTCACGAGGCTCGTCGGCGCCACGGCCACCGCGCGTCGCAGGTGGAGGATCGCCTCCTTCCCCGAGGCCCATCCCGTGAGGAGCGGGATCGACGGCGTCTTGTGGTGCAGCCTCCCGAGCGTCCGGTCGCCCGCGGCGTCGTCGAGCGCCGGGGCGAGCCGGATGACGGCCTCGGCGTAGTCGCGGATCCGGGTCACGGCCCCCTCGCGGGCGGCGGCGAGGATCCCCTGCGCGAGCGCGTACATCCCCCACGCCACGCCGCCCCACTCGAACGCGGAGGCGGCCTCCGGGTCTCCCGCGAGCCTCGGGACGAGCTCGACCGGCGTCGCCCGCGAGAAGTCGCGCGGGGAGCCCTCCGCCGCCCGGGCGCGCAGGAGCGCGAGGCATTCCTCGGCGACCCTCGCTCCCTCGAGGAAGCTCGCCTTCGCCTCGGCCTCGTTCGAGGAGGCGTATTCGCCTGCGAAGTAGAGCGCCCGCATCAGCCGCCAGCGGGCCTCGACGGAGAGAGGTTCCGCGGCGAGCTCGGCGCGCAGGAGCGAGACGACCCGCCGAACGGGACCGACGCGGGCGTGTCCGCCGTGGCCGCCTTCCGCGCGGCCGGCCCAGGCGGCGTCGGCCTCTTCGACGAGGGGAGAGCGGGCGACGTGCGGTACCGTCGTTTTCGGGCTCATGCTCCTACGATACGCTGCGACGCAGCAGAAGGCACGGGCCAGAGTGTCCTCCGCCGCCCGCGCGGGGCGCGACGGCCAGCCTGCGACAATTCGAAGGTGCAGGGAACGGCCTCCTCCGTCGCCGCGCTTCTCCTCGCGGTCACCCTCGGTGCGCGCGGGGAGGAGCCGCGGCGGCTGCGCGGGGGTTTCGGGCACCTCACCCCGACTCCGACGCGGACCCCGGCCCCGCGGCCGACGCCCCGGCCGACGGCGACCGGCTTCCCCCGGCCGACGGCG
>CAZNSS010000999.1:0-1556 GCA_964575465.1 uncultured Holophagales bacterium
CCGCGGCGAGCCACGTCGCGAGCGCCACGAGGACGGCCGCCACGCCGAGGACGACCGGTCCCCGCCAGAACGCCGGCTCGCCCAGGACGGACGCGGGCGTCTCGGCGAGTCCGCGGCCCAGCTCGAAGGCGACGAGGCTCGCGACGGCGAACGCCGGGAGCCCCCAGAGCCACAGCCACGCGGCAAGCGGCGTGGCCGCCCCGGCGTATCGCTGAACGTCGGCATAGGGCGCCACGTAGGACGCCTCGAACGGCCGGAAGAGGAGAACGGAGAGGAGAACGGGCGCGAGACCCCACGCGGCGCCGAGGCCGAGCCTGCCCCCGGGTTCCGCTCCTCCCGCCCTGGCAAAGCCTGACAGGGCGGCGGACGCCACGACGACGAGGGTCAGGAACGGCCCGTCCCAGGGGTTCGTCGCACGCACCGCGCCGAGTGCGAGCGCGCCGAGCGCGAGGGCCGAAAGCCATCCCGTGCGTCCCTCCGGAGATCGGTCCCGAACCGCGAGAGCCGAGGCCAGGAGGAAGAGGCCGAGCGGCAGCGCCATCAGGTGCGGGTGGAGGTCCGCGAAGAGGAACGTGAAGAACGGAAACTCGGTGATCTCGTTCCCGCTTCCGGCGACGGCGGGGATGAGGCGCGTCGCGTTCCAGTACCACTCCTCGGGCCGGATCGGGATCGGCGCCCCGAAGAACGCCTTCAGCGCGCCTCCGGCAGCGGTAAGCGGGTCGAAGAAGCCGGAGGCACCTCCCCCGAGCGCCTGGAACGCCCGCAGCAGGAGGCGGACCTGCCCGAGGTTCCCGAGGAGGACGAGCAGGGCGGCGGCGAGGAGGCCGGCGAGGAACGGCCTTCCGGCCGCGCGCGCCTCGCCGCGCTCCGCCGCGGACCGCACGAGGGAGTGTCCGACCGCGAACGCGCCCGCCCCGGCCAGGCCGAGGAACATCGGGACGGCGAGGTTGTAGGCCACGCCGGGGACGATGCCGAGGAGACGCGCCGGCAGGGCCACGAGGACGTAGCCGAAGTAGTAGTAGTTCAGCGTCCCACCCGCGAACCAGGGGTGCTGCGGCGGGAACTCCGTCGTCCGGAGGAGGGTGTTGAGGAAGGCGAAGGCCATCGGCTTCTCGCCGCCGAGCGAGGGGTGCCAGAGGTCGGGGTTCGCGTAGCGAAGGAGGAGCCCGAGAGCGAGGAGGGCGTGGAAGAGGAGCTCCGTGACGAGGAGCGTCCTTCGCTCGCGCCGCACGAGGTCGAGGAGGGACGCCCGGTCGCGCCACGCCAGGGCCGCCGACGCAACGAGGAGCACGGCGAGCGCGAGGAGAATCGAGCCCCGTCCGAACGGGACGACCCGGAGCGAAGCGAGGAGCCACGCCAGCCACGACGCGACGAGCAGTCCTGCGAGTCGCGCGAACGCGAAGGCCGCCGAGGGGAGGCGGTCGAGCGCCGCGGCGGTGAACGGGAGGCCCGCGACGCCGAGGAGAGCGAGGAGCCCTGCCCAGGCGGCGGCGGCGAGAACGGGCGACCGGTTGAGCGGCGAGGCGGGCGAGGGCGCGGCGCTCCGGGCGGCTCCG
>CAZNSS010001000.1:0-1555 GCA_964575465.1 uncultured Holophagales bacterium
GACGGATTCCGGTGACGGCGTCGGGCCGGGCCGGCTCGAAGTCGACGCGGATCGGGCCGAAGCTCTTCTCGTAGACGGCGATGTTCTGGGCCAGGGCGTTCAGGAGCTGCTTGGCGTGCACCGGGGTCGTCAGGACCCGTGACAGGATGCGCACGTCCGCACGCCCCGGGACGGACCGGGCGAAGTCGAAGACGAACTCCGCCGGGTTGTGGATGATGTTGACGAGGTTCGCGTAGACGCCGTTCGCGACGGAGTCGTCGATCGAGAACTGCAGAGCCGGCGGGGCGGCTCCCTCGGTCTTGGGCGGTTGGTCAGCCATCGAGACACCTCACCATGCAGGCCCGAGGGGGGCCGCAAGAAGGGTGCCATTCTACCCGGAGGCCCCCGGGCTCTCGAGGCCTGACGTCCGCGATTCCCCGGACATTAAGATGCGCCCGTGCTGCACATGACGCGATCGGCCCTTCCGGCCCTGCTGCCCGTGACCCTCTTCCTCAGCCCGATGGCGTTCGGAGCCGACGAGGCCCCGGCCCTCGCCGCCGTCGATTCGGCCTGGTCCCGGCGCTCCGAGGGCGCGAAGGGGGGGAGCGCGACGGTCGGCGCCGCCGACGCGGTGGTGGAGGCGGGCCGTGGTGCCGTGGCCGCCGATCCGAAGTCTGTGGCGGCCCGCTGGAGGCTGATGCGGGCGCTCTACTTCAAGGGAGAGCACGCGACGGCCGGGAGCGAGGCGAAGAAGGCGGTCTTCGACGAGGGGAAGCGGCTCGGCGAGGAGACGCTCGACCTGATCCGACGGGAGGCGGGAGCCGGGGCGGGGAAAGACCTCTCGAAGGCGACGCCGGTCGAGCTCGTCCCGTGGCTGAAGGGGCGTCCGGACTCGACGGCCTGCTTCCTCTGGTCGGGAGTGAACTGGGGAAAGTGGGCGCTCGTCTACGGGAAGACGGCCGCGGCGCGGCAGGGAGCCGCCGCGAAGATCCGCGACTACGCGACGGCCGTCGTCCGCCTCGACCCGCTGTTCGAGGAGGGAGGCGGGTATCGCGTTCTCGGGAGGCTCCACCACCAGACTCCCTCCATCCCGTTCGTGACGGGTTGGGCGTCCCGCACCGAGGCGCTCACGAACCTCCGGCTCGCGGTGCAGGCCGCACCCCGGAACTTCGTGAACCGCCTCTACCTCGCCGAGGCGATCTGGGACTACGAGAAGGAGAAGCGTCCGGAGGCGAGGCGGCTCCTCGAGGCCCTCGCCGCCGACACCCCCACGGCCGCGCTCGCGGTCGAGGACGCCCGGGCGCAGGAGGACGCGCGCGCCCTCCTCTCCGCGTGGGCGAAGGACTGAGGACGCCGTGAAGGACCGGATCCGGGGCGCGATCTCGCGCATCGTCTCCTCCGCCGAGAGCCGCCCGCAGCTCTCGGCGGTCGACGCCGCCCCGCGGCCGCAGAAGAAGGAGATCATCGAGCTCATCCGGCTCTTCCAGGAGGTCGTCTACCCGGGCTACTTCGGCGACACGGTCCTCTACCGCGACAACCTCCGGGACCACCTCGGCGACGTCCTCTTCCGGATCCA
>CAZNSS010001001.1:0-1554 GCA_964575465.1 uncultured Holophagales bacterium
ACCGTCACGACGACGTCGCAGCGGCCCGAGTTGATCCCGTCGCCCGCGGGGATCGACCCGCCGGTCAGCGAGACCTGCGTGGCGGGGACGATCGAGAAAGTCCCGCCGCAGCCGTTCGAGACGACGGAGACCGCCGTGACGTTCGCGGGGAGGGTGTCCGTGAACTGCGTTCCGCCCGCAATGGCGGTTGCCGAGTTGAAGAGGCTGATCGTCATCGTCGACGTCTGACCGGGGACGGCGTTGATCGGGACGAAGCTCTTGTTCACGTCGACGACGGCACCGGCCGGCCCGGCGAGGGCGAGGGCGAGCAGGCTGCACGCGAGGAGCGCCCGCCGCGAAAGCCCGATCCGGGCCCCCGGGATGGCGCCGGGATCCTGCGATGGCCTCAGCTCGGCATGGGCTTCCGTGCGGTGTCGTGTCATCGTCACTCCTAAAGACCGCCGGTGATTCCGGAGGCACGAATGGAACCGGGGACCCGGTCGTTCCGCCGCCACCAGGTATCGGGGGTCCGGATATCGCTCAGAGCTGCAATCGAAATCCGTGCCAGCCCGGGAGTCCCTCGGGCAGCCCGGGATGGGCCAGGGTGTCCCCGTCGCGGGAATCGCCGTCGGCCTCTCGTCAGGAGGGCGCGGCCTTTCGGTCCCCTTCAGCGGCCCTGGCCTGCAAAGCAATTGAATTCAACGGTTTGCCTGCGGGACCCGGGCGGAGGCGCGAGGCCGCGGCGGGTCGCGGGCGCGAACGGGCGATTCGCCGGGGCGGCATTTCGGATGTCGAATCGCCGGTGATGCGTCGCACCGTCGGGATCGAGGGCCGACGGGTGGACGTGCAGAGCGGGACGGGCGTCTCCGTCGGAGACGGTCAGGATCGTTTTGGGACTGTCGGAGCCCGGACGAGGCCCCCGGCGGCGCTCCTGACCTTCCGTCGCGCGAGAGGCCACGGCTTCGGCTAACCTCCACCCCGTGCGTGCCCGAGCCCCTCACGTCCTCCGCCCCGCCCTCGGCCTCCTCCTCGCCCTGATCGCACCCCTCGTGGCCGCGTCGCCCGCGGAAGCCTCGAAGCGGGACCTCGCCCGCGACGAGAAGCGCGGAGGCCACACGCTCTCCCGGCACGTCGGCCGGACCGACGAGGAGCTCCGCGAGCGGCTCCGGAAGGAACCGGGGATCTCGGCCGCCTCGACCTACACCGACCGCGCCACTGCCGAGGAGGCGGTCACGCTCGCGATCCGTTTCGCGAAGAAGCGGGTGGACCCGTGGCTCGCCCGCGAGGGTTCCCGCGCGAACCTCGTCATCGACTGGCCGGGCAGCGGCAAGGTCCTCGGCCGCTCGCTCCGCCGGGGGGAGAAGGCCCCCGTTCCCTGCAAGCGCGCCCTCGTCGTCCTGAAGTGGGACCCCGGGGCCGAGATCTTCTACGTACTGACGTCGTACCCGGAGGCTGAAAAGAAGTGACCGTGACCACGAAGAACGCGCCCGCCGCGATCGACCCCCGCGGGTTCCCGGCATTCCGCGACGCCCTCCGGGGCTACCTGAACGAGGACTGGACGACCGAGTACGCCGA
>CAZNSS010001002.1:0-1553 GCA_964575465.1 uncultured Holophagales bacterium
CCAGGAACGCGGCGAGCGCCTCGCGCATCGCGCGGGCCGATTCCCAGCGGCGGGCCGGCTCGCGCTCGAGCGCCCGCATGACGATCGCCGCGAAGGCGGGGTCGACGCCGGGCCGAGCCTCGGAGAGCGGCCGCGGCGGCTGGGTCAGGCGGAGGATCACGGCCTGGAGCGGGTCGCTCGCCTCGAAGGGGTAGGCGCCCGCGACGACCTTGTAGAGCGTCACGCCGAGGGAGTAGAGGTCGGCGCGGCCGTCGAGCGGCTTGCCCTGCGCCTGCTCCGGGGCGACGTACGCGGGAGTTCCGAGAAGGAAGCCGGTCTGCGTCTTGACGAGCGAGCCGGCGGACTTCGCGATCCCGAAGTCCATGAGGAAGGGACGGCCCTCCTGGTCGAGGATCACGTTCTCGGGCTTGATGTCGCGGTGGACGATCCCGCGGGCGTGGCTGTAGTCGAGGGCGTCGAGGAGGGGGATCGCGATTCGGGCCGTCGCCCTCTCGCCGAGCGGTCCCCGCTCCCGGAGCTCGCCGGACAGGGTCCTCCCGTCGACGAGCTGCATCGAGTACCAGTACGTCCCGTCGGTCTGTCCGAAGTCGTAGACCTTGACGATCGAGGGGTGCTCGAGCGCGGCGGCGAGGCGCACCTCCTGGGTGAATCGCCGCGGGAAGTCCTCGTCGGCCTGGTGACCGGGGGTCAGGACCTTCAGGGCCTCGGCGCGGTCGAGGCGGGGGTTCCAGACCTGGTAGACCGTCGCGAACCCGCCCCGTCCGAGCTCCCGGTCGATCCGGTAGCGCCCCCCGAGGAGGCTCTGCAACGGCCCGAGAGAGTCCTTCTCCATCGCAGGGCGGAGGGCGGTCCCGTCAGGCCTTGAGGGCCGCCGTCAGGAGCTCGCGCAGCTTCCCGTACCGCTTGTCGTAGTCGGCCTGGCTCCTGCGGATGACCTCGTAGGCCTCCTCCCGGCCGTAGACGTGCGTGATCTCCACCTTGTGCGGCTGGAGCGAGTCGGGAGCCTGCTTGTACGTCAGGAAGTAGTGCTTGAGCCGGTCGACGAGCGCCGGCGGCAGCTGGTAGATCTCGCGCAGCTGGCCGTAGACCGCGTCCCCCTCGAGGACGGCGACGATCTTGTCGTCCGCCTCGTTGTGGTCGATCATCCGGAGGCCGCCGATCGGGATCACGTTCATCAGCACGTCCCCGTGCGAGATCGCCTTCTCGGAGAGGACGCAGACGTCGAGCGGGTCGCCGTCCCCGACGATCCCCTCGCGGTTCGTCCTCTGCGCGCAGAAGGCGGCGTTCTCCTCGCCGCAGAAAGTCTGCGGCAGGAAGCCGTAGAGCGACGGGTAGACGTTCGAGAACTTCTGGGGGCGGTCGATCTTCAGGTAGCCCGTCTTCTTGTCGAGCTCGTACTTGACCGGGTCGGTCGGGACGATCTCGATGTAGACGGTCACCTTCTCGGGGGCCTCGTCGCCGACCGAGATCCCGTGCCAGGGATGAGGGCGGAACAGGAGGGGGAGGAGCTCCCAGAGGCCCTCGGGAATCGGCTTGCTCATGGGGAAACGGTA
>CAZNSS010001003.1:0-1553 GCA_964575465.1 uncultured Holophagales bacterium
AGGAGCGCGCCGAAGAGGAGCCGAGCCATGAGTCGAGCCAGCGCCCCTGCTCGGTTCACCGGGCGCTCCTCAGGCCTTCTTCTTCTCGAGGAACATGCCGCATTTCGGGCACTTGGCGGGACCGGAGCCGGTCACTTCCGGGTGCATCGGGCAGGCCCAGACCGCTCCGTCGGCGGGGCCGATCCGGACGACCCGCGCTTCGAGCCCGGCCTTCCCGTCTGCCGTCTCGATGGCGACGCTCAGCCCGGGCTTCAGGTCAGCCTTCCTCGCCTCCTCAGCCCCCTTGAGGTAGATGGTGGTGCGAGTCAGGCTGACGGAGACGGACTTGCCGTCGGGGTCGGCAACCTCCAGGCGGTCGCCCTCGACCTTGGCGATGGTGCCGAGGACTGCGTCCTGGCCGTGGGCGTCGGCGTGGCCCTGGTTCGCCGGGGCCGCGAGGGGCCAGAGCGAGAGGGCGAGAGCCGTGAGAGTGGCGAGAGGTCTGCGCATGTCGTCTTCTCCTGGTCCCGCTTCCGGCCGCGGGCGCTTCACGCCGGCACCGGCGCCTGAACGGAAAGATAGGGGCCGAACCTTAGAGAGACGTTAGAGACATGCGGGCACACGGATTGGCCGAGGTCTCTGAAGTTGAATAGAACAGTGGCGGCGTCGTCCGCTCCTCCCCGGGGAACGCTCCGTTCCGCGAATCGGCAGGGACGACGCCGCCCAGATCGATCACTTCGCTTCGCGCGACACCGCGGGTGCCTCAGGCCCGGTCGCGCTCCCCTCGTCAGGAGTCGCGGTCAGTGCCCTCGATGGCCGGAGCTCCCCATGCCACATCCGCCCCGGCTGGTCCTCGGTGCAGAGTCCGCGTCCTCACCTGCGAGCTCGGCAGCGATACCGAAAGTCCTCTCCGCCGCGGCGATCGCCTCGTCGATCCGCTCCCCGAGGGCGGGCGGCGCCGCGTCCGCCAGGCCACGGAGCGTCGCCAGGCTCTCCCGGCAGACCTTCTGTACCCGCGAGGCATCTCGCGCTCGGCCATCGTCCTCGCCACCGGCGCGTAGGCCGGCGCGCAGCTCATCCTGAACCGAGACGTAATCCCCGACGGACCGGTCGACCCGTTCGCGCTCGCGTGAACGGACGCTCGCGCGGAGCGCCCGCAGGGCGCCCCCTTCGTCGCGAAGCGCCGCGTCCAGGTTCGCGGCAGGCCTTTCCGCCGGGGACGCCTGCCCTGGCGCCCCCCGGTCACCGTGGACGTGTTCCTGGGCCATGGCCGGGAGGCTCACCATCGTCGTGGAAAGGAGAAGCGTTCGAAGGAGTGTCATCGCTCAATCCCTAGAAGATGACGCTCTTGTGGTCCATGCCGCCGCAACCGTTCTTCGCGAACGGCCGGCCGCAGCCACCGGTGAAGCAGGCATCGCCCGTGTAACCGGCGGGCCCGATGAACTTGACCCAGTCGAGGACGGCCGTCTTGAGCTGGGCCGCGTCGGCTCCCTTCACAACGAGCATGTAGTTCGAGAGCCCCCAGATCGTCATGGCCATGTTGCACGGGCAGCAGCACGTCTTCATGGAGAACT
>CAZNSS010001004.1:0-1552 GCA_964575465.1 uncultured Holophagales bacterium
CGCTCCTCGCGCGGGTCGGGGCGGCGCCGAAGCCGCTGAAGGAGGCCCGCGCCGCGGCTCTCGACGCCGCGCGGCGGGCCCCTGTCGGCTCCACGGTCGTCCTCGAGGGCGAGACCGACCTCTCGCGCCCGGAGAAGATCGACTTTCCCGGCTTCGCGTGGGAGCAGGTCGTCTCCCCCGTCACCGGACGTCCGCGCCTCGTCTACGACCCGTCGAAGCCGGTGAGCGTCCCGATGCCCGTCTTCCGCCACGCGAGGCCGAGGGTGACGGCCCCCCGTCCGGCCGGCTACCTCGTCCCGGCGGGCTGGCCGCGCCTCGAGGAGGCGCTCGCCACGCACGGCGTCCGCTTCACGAAGCTCGCCGAGCCGCGGACGCTCGCCGTCGGCACGTATCGCGCCACCGAGGCGAAGTTCGAGACCGCCTCGTACCAGGGGCGCGTCCGCGTGAGCGCGAAGATCGCGCGGGCGACCGAGACGCGGAAGGTCCCCGCGGGCTCCCTCTGGGTGCCGCTCGACGACGCGCTCGCCCCCGTCGCGATGCACCTCCTCGAGCCCGGGGGGCCCGACTCGCTCTTCGCGTGGGGGGAGATGTCGTCGGCCCTCGAGACGAAGGAGTACATCGACCCGCGCGTCCTCGACCCGCTCGCCGCGAAGCTGCTGAAGGACGACCCGAGGCTCGCGGCCGAGTGGGAAGCGAAGCTGAAGGACCCGAAGTTCGCGGCGAACGCGCGCGAGCGCTACCGGTTCTTCTACTCGCGGACGCCGTACTGGGACGAGTCGGTCGGGCTCCTCCCCGTCTACCGCCTCGACGCGCCGCTCGCAGGGCTCCCGTCCCCGAACTCGCCCGGGGCCGCCATACCCTGACGCCTACGCGTCTCCCGTCCGGATCCACTTCGGAACGACCGGGGCCTGGTAGCCCGCGAACCGGTCCAGGAGCTCGGACGGGTCGTCGCTGACGATCAGCATCGCGCGGTGCGGCTCCTTCACGAACCGCTCGTTCACGGTGTGGTCGAGGAAGGTGACGAGCCCGTCGTAGTAACCCTCGACGTTCAGGACGCCGCACGGCTTCGTGTGGAGACCGAGCTGCGCCCACGTCCACGCCTCGAAGAGCTCCTCGAGCGTCCCGATGCCTCCCGGCAGGGCGACGAAGGCGTCCGACAGCTCGGCCATCTTCATCTTCCGCTCGTGCATCGAGCCGGTGACGTGCAGCCTGGAGAGGCCCCCGTGCGCGACCTCCCGCCTCACGAGGGCCTCGGGCATCACGCCCGTCGCGCGGCCACCGAGCGCGAGGACCGTGTCCGCCACCACTCCCATGATCCCGACGCTCGCCCCGCCGTAGACGAGCTCCAGGCCCCTCTCGACGAGCGCCGCCCCGAGCCCCTTCGCCGCCTCGGTGTAGGCGGGCAGGCGCCCCGCGCTCGAACCGCAGTAGACGCAGACGGACTTCATCCTGGATTCGACCATGGCCGGATTCTGCAGCCCGCGGCCCTATTCGTGGGGACCGGGGCCGGCGTCGCGCGGGCCGGCCTCCGCCGCGAGCGCCTCGCGCAGCG
>CAZNSS010001005.1:0-1551 GCA_964575465.1 uncultured Holophagales bacterium
GCGCCCGTCGCCGCGGCGACGGCGAAGGACGCGAGCGCGAGCGCGCCCCTGCGGCGCGGCCGGCCGTCCCGGGACGTTTCGTTCAACGGTGTGCCTCCTTCGGTACCGGCGTTCCGGAAGGACGGGCCGAGACGGCGACGTGCGAGCGGCGGCGCGGGTCCGCGCCCGCCTCCCAGGTTCCCGACGCCGCGTCCCACCCGACGGCGTTCAGGGCACCGAAGTTGGCCGTCTCGACCTCCGGGGCGTAGGCCTCGAGGTCTGCGTAGCCGGCGGCGCGGAGGAGGTCGACGTCCTCGGGGAGGATCGGCGGCGCGAGCTCCACCCTCACGCCTCGATTGTTCCGCCCTTCCGACCAGACCGCCCGCGGCGCCGCGACGGCCTCGGCGACGCCCTGCCGGCCGTCGACGAACGCGACGACGACGTTCGCGATGGCCGCGGCGATCCGCGTGCTCCCGGCGGCTCCGAGAACGAGGACCGGACGGCCGTCGCGGAGGAGGATCGTCGGCGCGACCGACGTCCGGGTCGCGGCGTTCGGGCGCAGGAACGACGGGGATGTCGGGTCCTCGAGGTCGTATCCCTCGAGGAAGGCGTTGTAGGGAAAGCCGAGCCCGGGAGTGACCCAGGTCGAGCCCCAGGTCCGCCCGAGGCTCTGCGTCAGCGAGACGGCGTTCCCCTCGCGGTCGACGACGGAGAGGTGCGTCGTGTCGCGGTCCGAGAAGGCGAACGAGCGTCCGCGGCTCGGCAGGGCTTCCTTCCCGATCGCCTTTCCGAGGCGGATCTTCCGGGCCTGGTCGGCACCCCACGACGGATCCAGCCACGGCGATCTCCCCGGTCCCTCGCCGACCTCCTCGTCCGGCCCGACGCCCCGCGCGTCGGCATAGGCGATCCGGATCGACTCGGCGAGCGCCTGCGAGCGGGCCCAGGCCAGGCTGCCGAGAAGGTCGGAAGGAAACGCCTGGAGGACGTGGAGCGCGCGGAGGACGACGCCGCCGGCCGCCGGCGCGGGAGCTGTCAGAACCTCGTACCCGCGGTACGTCCCGCGCAGCGGGCTCGTCTCCAGGATCCCCGCCGGCACGCGGGCGAGGTCCCCGGCGTGCAGGAACGCGTCGTGCCGCGCGAGGTCCGCGGCGATCTCCGAGGCGATCGCCCCCCGGTAGAAATCGTCCGGCCCCGCCTCGGCGAGGCGCCGCAGCGTCCGCGCGAGATCCGGGTACACGACGACGTGGCCGACGGGGACCGGGACCGCGAGCCCGTCCGCGTCGCAGGCTCCCGTGAGATAGAGGGGCCGGAGCGCGGGCGAGGCCTCGATGCGGTCGACGTACTGCTTGAGGAAGAGGCGTTCGATCTCGGTGACGGGTGATCCCGCCTCGGCGATCGCGATCGCCGCCGCGACGAGCCCGGCCCAGGCGAGCCGGCCGAGGCGGGCATGCGCCCGCGCCAGCGTCGCGACGGAGCCAGGCGCCGTCATCGCGAGGGGGCCGGTCATCACCTGGTCGCGCCGCGCCATTCGCGCGCGCGAGAGGCTCCCCCGGAGCGGCGCCCGAAGCGGGG
>CAZNSS010001006.1:0-1545 GCA_964575465.1 uncultured Holophagales bacterium
CCGTCGAGGATCTGCCGGTGCGGCGTCCCCTCCCAGATGCCGAGGATGATCGCCTCGCGGAAGAGCCGCTCGACGGGGAAGTCGGCCAGGATCCCGGCGGCGCCATGCGCCTCCATCGCCCACTTCGCCGACTGCACCGCGACCTCCGCCGTCCAGTACTTCGAGAGGTGGGCGACGAGCCGGAAGAGGTGGTAGCGGTCGGAGTAGCGGGGCGTCTCGCGCCAGACCTCCGAGAGGAGCGTCACCGCCTCCCACGCGAGGGCGAAGGCGTCGAGGAGCGCCTCGTGGCGCTCCTTCGCCTGCCGCGCGAAGAGGGGCTGCTCGGCGACGGGCTTCCCGAACGCGACGCGGCCGAGGGCGAAGCTCCAGGCCTCGTGGAGGGCCCGCTGCGTCAGGGCGACGGCGCCGATGCTGTTGCAGACGCGCGAGACGTTGAGCGCCTCGAGGACGAGGTAGGTCCCCTGCCCCCGCTCGCCGAGGAGGTACCCGACGCTCCCGTCCAGCTCGACCTCTCCGGTCGGGACGGAGCGGGTTCCGATCTTGTCCTTGAGCCTCCGGACCCTGAAGTTCAGGGCACCGTCGTCGCGGCGCTGCGGGACGAGGAAGAGCTCGAGGCCGCGGATTCCGGCGGGCGCGCCCTCGGGGCGCGCCGCGGCGATCGCGAGCTCGGCGCCGACGTTGCTCGTGAAGTACTTCTCGCCCGTCAGGCGCCAGCGGTCGCCGTCGGGGCGGGCGGCCGTCTCGACGAACGAGCCGAGATCGGAGCCTCCCTTCGCCTCGGTCATCCAGGTCGCCCCCTGCCAGACGGCGGTGTCGCGCTTCAGGAGCTTCGCGAGGTACTTCGCGCGGAGCTCCGCCGAGCCGTACTTCGCGAGCGGGATCGCGGTGGAGAGCGAGACGGTGTGCGGGCAGTAGAGGCCGGCGTCGTAGAACGACGTGACGTAGCCGACCTGGTACGAGGCTGCGAGGTCCCCCTCCTCGACGGCGCGGAAGACGACGCCCGCCTCGTAGGCCTTCGTCACGAGCTCGCGGTACTCGGGAGGGAAGACCACCTCGTCGATCCGGTTCCCGAACCTGTCGAACATCCGGAGCGGAGGGGTCCCCGCCCGGTCGACGGCCTCCGAGACCGCCTTGCCGCGCTCCTCGAACCACGCCTCGTACCGGGCGAGGACCTCGGGCGCGCGAAGATGTCCGAGGCGCCCCTCGAGGAACCGGACCGGCGAGGCGAGGAGCGCGTCGGGGCTCACTCGAACGCCTCCTCCACCGAGGCCGACACGGAGGCGAGCGCCTTCTTCGCTTTCGCCTTCCGCTGGGCACCGGTCCCGCCGGCCCCGGTCGCGAGCTCCTCGAGGACGGCCACCAGGTCGCGCGCCTTCCCGGCGGCCTGGCGGAGAGCGGCCGCGTTCTTCGGCTCGGCCACCTTCGGCGCCGCAGGCGCGGCCGGAACGGGAGCGGCGGCGGGCGCCGGTCCACTACCGGCGCGGCGGACCTCGTCGCTCCCCCACGTCGTCACGTAGGCGTGGTCCTTTTTCGAGGCGTCGGTGA
>CAZNSS010001007.1:0-1538 GCA_964575465.1 uncultured Holophagales bacterium
CGTCGGGAGAGAGGCGCCGGAGGCGAGGATCTCCTCGATCGGGACGAGGCGCGGCAGCTCGGCGAGCCGGAGGAGGAGGACCTCGAGCGCGAGCGACGGGACGTCGCTCCGGCGGAGCGTCCCCTCGGCCTCGGAGAGGAGCGTCAGGACGCGGAGGAGCGTCGAGTAGGGAGTCGCCCGCCCGAGGTCGCGCAGGGTCGCCGAGCCCTCCTCGGAGATCCCCGCGACGGCCGGGGCCGAGGGGTCGGCCGCGAAGCGGACGGTCCCCCGGACGAGGGCCGTCAGGTCGTGCACGGTGGCCCGGGGGTCCGACCCCGCGGCCTCCAGCTCGGCCGCTCCACGGAGGACGGCCGCCCGGTCGCCGGAGAGGACCGCCGCCAGGAGCGCCACGAGGGCCGTCCGGTCGGGGGAGCCGAGGAGGAGGGAGACGTCTGCCGCGGTGACCCGGCCCCCGGTCTGGGCGACCACCTGGTCGAGGAGGGAGAGCCCGTCGCGCAGGCTCCCCGTCGCCGCGGCTCCGAGGGCCGCGAGGGCGGCCGGCTCGACCCAGGGCGCGGGCTTCTCCTCGGCGTCGACGGCGTAGCCCTCGCGCCGGGCGATCTCCGCGAGGCGGTCGGCCACCTCGGCGTCGGTGAGGCGCCGGAAATCGAAGCGCTGGCAGCGCGACAGGATCGTCGCCGGGATCTTGTGCCGCTCCGTCGTCGCGAGGATGAAAACGGCGTGCGACGGCGGCTCCTCGAGCGTCTTCAGGAGGGCCTGGAACGCCGCCGCGGAGATCGCGTGGACCTCGTCGATGATGAAGACCTTCCGGCGGTCGCGCACGGGCGCGTAGCCGACGATCTCGATCAGGTCGCGGGCCTGGTCGACCTTGCCGTGGGTGGCGCCGTCGATCTCGAGGGCGTCGATCGACCGCCCCTCGAGGACCTCGACGCACGACTCGCACGTGCCGCAGGGGCTCGGGGTGGGTCCGGCGGCCGTCCGGCAGTTGATTCCGGCGGCGAGAAGGCGCGCCGAGGTCGTCTTCCCGACGCCGCGCGGCCCCGAGAACAGGTAGGCGTGCGCCATCCGGTCCTGGGTGAGGGCGTTCGTCAGGGCACGGACGATCTCGACCTGCCCCACGACGTCGTGGAACGTGCGAGGGCGCCACTTCCGGGCGAGCGGGACGAAGGCGTTCGCCGTCATGAGAGAAGCCGAGCCCCTCGATGAGTCCGGGTGATCCGCGGCGCTCGAACCGATCCTCTTAGTGCTGCTTCCTTCCGGATCTGACACGGTTCGAGGGAGCTCGTCGCGCGGGACCCGAACTCACCCAGGGGCCCGGGCCGGGGATTCTAGCCCGGCGCGGCGGGACCGCGGACGAAAAAGGGGAGCGTCGCGGGGCACGAACGTGGCGGACAGGGTGGGATTCGAACCCACGGTAGCCTTTCGACTACACACGGCTTCCAACCGTGCTCCTTAAACCGCTCGGACACCTGTCCACGTCCGCGGGGACGGAGACTCTGCCCCGGTCGCGCCGTTCCGTCAAGTTCGATCTCCGCGCG
>CAZNSS010001008.1:0-1537 GCA_964575465.1 uncultured Holophagales bacterium
CGAAGACGGGGAAGACCCTCGTCCGGGTGGACCCCCGCTACTTCCGCCCCGCCGAGGTCGAGCTCCTCCTCGGCGACGCCACGAAGGCGAAGGACCTCCTCGGCTGGCAGCCCACCGTCACCTTCGACGGCCTCGTCGAGATGATGACGAAGGCCGACCTCGAGCTCGCGGCGGCCGAGGCCGGGCGCCCCTGACCCGAACGATCGCCCGATGACGTTGACATCCACCCGACCCCTCGACACCTCGGAGAGCGCCTGGGAGAGAGTGCACGAGATCCACGCCCGGCTCGGCCCGGAAGGGCGGGTCGAGGCCGCGTTCGCGGCCTCCGAGATGGTCCGCGAAGCGGCCCTCGCGGGCCTGCGGATGCGCCATCCGGGCTGGGACGATCGCCTTCTCAGGGAAGCGCTCCTTCGGCGGTTCTACGGCTCAGCCCTGGCCGAGCGAGTCCGGTTGGCCAAGGGGCCTGCGAGATGACGTCGCCGCGAGGTCTCCTGGTGAGGCTGGCCGGCGCGCTCAACGCGTCGGGCATGCCGTGGATGATCACGGGCTCGACGGCGTCCTCCTTCTACGGCGAGCCGCGCGCGACCCAGGACATCGACATCCTGATTGACCCGCTCCCGAACCAGCTCCAGGCCCTCCTCGAAGCCCTGCGGGACGGCTTCTACGTCAGCTCCGAAGAGGCTGGGGAAGCCCTTCTGGCGAGGGGGAGGTTCAACGCCATCGACCTCGAGTCAGGCTGGAAGGCGGACCTCATCGTCTGTCCCGATCGTCCGTTCGAGAGGAACGAGATCGCTCGCCGCAGGGCGACGCGGCTCTTCGACGTGGACGTCTTCGTCATCTCCCCGGAAGGGTCGGTCGTCTCCAAGCTCCGGAGAACGTAGACCAGACCCCGTTCGCCGCTCTACGATGCCTTCCGCTCGAGCCGCTCGGCGATCCACACCTTGATAACGGACTGCCTCGTGACGCCGAGACGCCCCGCCTCGCGATCGAGCGACTCGATCATCCAGAGCGGGAAGTCGACGTTGACGCGCCGCTGCTCCTGTACCGGCCTCCGCGCTTTCCCCAGGTCGAGCACGGCGGAGACGTCCTCCCCGTCGTCGAACTTCCTGTCGAGCTCCTTAGCCTTCATAGATGGAAACCTCCTCGGGACGGGACCTGCGGACAGAGATGATCCGGATCCTCTCGCCGCGGTACGTGATCACTCCGGACCAGGACTGCTCCCCGATTCTCCCCACGACCAGGAACCGGGGTTCGTCTTCGGTGCGAGCGGGAACTTCGACGAGCCTCCCGTCCAGCCAGAGCGCCTGTGCCTCGACGAAGTCGATTCCGTGCTTCGCCTTGTTCGTCCTGCTCTTCTCTTCATCGAATTCGAACTCCACCAAGCCTCCCGATCCGGTCCAGGTATATTAATTATACCAGCCGAGTGTCGGAACGGGGCTGGTCCCGGCCCCGTAGACTGTAGAACGTAGACCAGACCCCGCCAATGAAGTACTCCCCCCCGCTCGACGGCATCCGCGCGTTCGCCATCCTGGCGGTG
>CAZNSS010001009.1:0-1531 GCA_964575465.1 uncultured Holophagales bacterium
TCGCCGAGGGGGGACGCCTCGGCGGCGGGCTCGCGTGGTCCGCCGACGGGCGGACGCTCGTCGTGGCCCGGCGGGGGCGATCGGACGAGGCCTTCTCGCTCTGGCGCGTCTCCGTCGCGACCGGGGACGCGGCCCCTCTCTTCTCGGCCCGGCGTCAGGCGCCGGGCGCCGGGTCGAGCGCCCTCCCCTCGCTCTCGCCCGACGGGCGGACCCTGGCCTTCGTCCGCTCCCGGAACGCGATCGCGGGCGCGATCCACGTGGTCGGCGTGACGCCGGGGCTCGAGCCGGAGGGAGAGCCCATTCCCCTTACGCCGAACCGCCCGGGCCTCTCGAGGCCCGTGTTCACGCCGGACGGCGAGCGGCTCGTCTATGCCGAAGGAGGGGGCGGCTGGACGTCGAGCCCGAGCCTGATGTCGATATCGGCTTCGCCGGGAGGCGACGCGACGCCGCGACGCGTCCTCGGGGGAGAAGGCGGCGAGTCTCCGAGCCTCTCGCGCGTCGGAAGCCTCGTTTTCGTCCGCCCGATCACCGACCTGAACGTCTGGCGGCTCCCGATGGAGAACGGACGTCCCGGGCACGCCGCCCCGCTCGTCACCTCGACGCGGTCCGACGGCGGACCGAGCTTCTCGACGGACGGGAAAAGGATCGCGTTCTCCTCCGACCGTTCCGGCTCCGCGCAGCTCTGGACGGCGCTGCCGGACGGCTCGCGGCAGGTTCGGCTGACGTCGATGACGGCCGGGAACACCTCCGGCGGGCACTTCTCCCCCGACGGGAGACGAATCGTCTACGTCTCGAACCCCGACGGGGACATGGACCTCTTCCTGACGACACCGAACGGCCGCGAGCCGACGCGCCTCACGCGGGACCCGGCCCACGACAGCGCGCCGAGCTGGTCCCGCGACGGCACGTTCGTCTACTTCGCGTCCGACAGGGACGGCGGGTTCCAGGTCTGGAAGACGGCGCTCGAGCCGGGTGCGGTCCCCGTGCGCGTCACTCGGGGCGGCGGCTTCTCCTCGCGGGAATCCGACGACGGCCGGACGCTCTACTTCGCGAGGCAGGCCGAGGACGGGGGCTGGTCCGTCTGGCAGATGCCGAGCGCCGGAGGGGACGAGACGCTCCTCGTTCCCCGCCTCGCCTGGCACTGGTTCTTCGACGTCACGGCCGCGGGCGTCTACTACCTGACCTCGGCGACCCCCGGCGGCGAGCTTCGCTTCCGCCGGTTCTCGGACGGGAGTGACGCGCTCCTCCTGACTCTCGAGAAGAGGTCCGGCTTCGGCCTCGCGGCGGCACCCGACGACAGCTGCATCCTCTTCACGAGCTTCGACGTGGACACGTCCGAGCTGATGTACGTCGAGAAGTTCCGGTAGCCCGCTCCCCGCCGTTGCCGGCGACGTCATCCCTCGACGTCAGCGCGCCGTGACCGTCTCCACGCGGGTCCCCGGGTAGTAGTGCGCGAGGATCGCGCGGTACCCGAACCCACGCTCCGCCATCACCGCCGCCCCGATCTGGCAGAGGCCGACGCCGTGCCCCC
>CAZNSS010001010.1:0-1529 GCA_964575465.1 uncultured Holophagales bacterium
CGGCGGGCGCGAAGATCGCCATGGACTCGGGGACCGAGAACATGGACTGGATCTCCCGCGTCCTGCGGCGCCTCATCGAGTACACCCAGGCCGGCAACGAGGTGAACGTCGTCGTCTGCGGCATCAACGTAGGCGCCCAGCCCTACTGGAACGCCGAGGCCACGATGCTCATGCACACGAAGGGGATCCTGGTCATGACGCAGGACGGGGCGATGGTCCTCACGGGGAAGACCGCCCTCGACTACTCGGGCTCCGTCTCGGCCGAGGACAACATCGGCATCGGCGGCTACGAGCGCGTCATGGGGCCGAACGGCCAGGCGCAGTACTGGGCGCGCGACATTCCCGACGCCTGCCGCGTCCTCCTCCGCCACTACGACCACACCTACGTCGTCCCGGGCGAGCGCTTCCCGCGCCGCGCCCTCACGGCCGACCCGACGGACCGCGACGTCTGCCTCTCGCCCCACGGCGGCGACGAGCCCGACGCCTTCGCGCTCGTCGGCGACGTCTTCTCGAGCGAGAAGAACCCGGGCCGCAAGCACCCGTTCGAGATCCGGAAGGTGATGGCGGCCGCGGCCGACCAGGACCACCCGCCGCTCGAGCGGTGGGCCGGGATGCGCGACGCCGAGATCGGCGTCGTCTGGGACGCCCACGTCGGCGGCTACCCGGTCCTCCTCCTCGGCTTCGAGTCGAAGCCGGTGAAGCGGATCGGCTTCGTGGCGACGGACGGCCCCGAGGCATGGACCTCGGGAACGCTCTTCCCGCAGGCCTCGAAGAAGATCGCCCGCGCCATCAACGCCGCGAGCGGCAACCGCCCGCTCGTCGTCCTCGCGAACCTCTCCGGCTTCGACGGCTCGCCCGAGTCGATGCGGAAGGTCCAGCTCGAGTACGGCGCCGAGATCGGGCGGGCCGTGACGAACTTCAGGGGGCCCATCGTCTTCACCGTCGTCTCCCGCTACCACGGCGGCGCGTTCGTCGTCTTCTCGAAGACGCTCAACGACAACATGGAGGTCGCCGCGCTCGAGGGGACCTACGCCTCGGTCATCGGCGGCGCCCCCGCCGCGGCCGTCGTCTTCGCCCGCGAGGTGGACCAGCGGACGAAGAAGGACCCCCGCGTCGCCGCGCTCGAGAAGGAGATCGCCGCCGCCTCCGACCCCGAGAAGCGGAGGCTCCGGACGCGCCTCGCCGAGCTCGTCAAGGCGGTGAGGTCGGAGAAGCTCGGCCAGGTGGCCGACGAGTTCGACGGCATCCACAGCGTCCAGCGGGCGCTCGCCGTCGGCTCCCTCGACCGGATCCTCCCGGCGAAGGAGCTCCGGCCCTACCTCGTCGACGCCCTCGAGCGGGGGATGGCGAAGGAGATGGCACGGATCGGCCGCTGACCTCCGTCCGCTGGATCGCCGCGCGGCAGGACGACATGCCGCGCGGCGAGTCCTGGCTTTCGGCGGACGAGCGCGCCGTCCTCGCCCGGCTCCACGTCCCGAAGCGGCGCGCCGACTGGCTCCTCGGGCGGTGGGCCGCGAAACGGGCGCTCG
>CAZNSS010001011.1:0-1529 GCA_964575465.1 uncultured Holophagales bacterium
GGGACGGAGGCCGGTTCCGGGCCCGCGCGCGCGGGAGCGGCCGGCGTCGGCGACGCGGGCTCCGGCGACGGAGCCCAGGCCGGCACCCCGAGGGTCGTTCCCGGGTAGTAGGCCGCGAGGATCTCGGCGTGCGACTTCCCGGCGAGCGCCATGCCGAACGTCCCCGTCTGGCAGAGGCCCACGCCGTGCCCCCAGCCGCGCCCGAAGAACGTGTGGACCGGAGCGCCCTCGTCGTCCTTCCCGGTGACGAGCGTGAAGAGCGATTCGGGAAGGGTGAGCGCGAAGCGGATCTCGAGCCCGGAGAGGTCGAACGCCTCGCGGTCCGTCGTGACCCTCACCCTCGAGGCGCGGCCCGAGGTTCCGCGGGCGAGGACGTCGAGACGCCTCACGACGTTCCCCTTTCGCGAGGCGTCGCGCTCGACGAGCTTCTGCATCAGCTCGGCACCGGTGAAGCGCCGGACCCAGTGTATCCAGGCCGACTCCCGCTCGTAGAGCCCCTCCGCGGGCGGGACGGTCGCCGCGACGGAGAGGACGGTCCCCTCTCTGACGACGAGGCGCACGCGGTCGCCCGGCGCGGGATCGAGGGTGTCGTAGCGCGTCCACGCCTCGCCGCCGCCGCGGAAGAGGAGCGCGTCGGCGGGGAGCTTCTCCTCCTCGCGTCCCTTCGAGGTCTTGACGACGAGCTTCCCTTCGGGCGCCGCGACGATCCGACCCTCCAGCTCCTCGAGCCCGCCGGCCCGCAGGAGGAGCGAGGCCCAGAGCCCGGCCGCCTCGGCCGCCGTGAACGGGCGCGCCGTCGGGAGGGGCGTCGAACCGGAGAGCTGGAAGCGGACGAGGGCCGTCCAGACCCGCCGCGCCTCCTCGCTCCACCCGGCAGGCGCCGCGGTGCGCTCGGCCTCCTCCGTCAGGAGCGCGTCGTCGCCGAGGAGCCCCGAGAGGTTCGCGTAGACCGCCTCGGCGGCGAGACTCCTCGGCGGGGCGCCGGGAGGGAGACCGAGCCGCGCCGTCAGGAGGGCGCGCGCGGCCTTCAGGTCGGCCCAGGAAGTGCCCTGGCGGTTCGCGGCGCGCAGGAGGGCGAGACCCCTCACCGCGAGCGTGCCGCCGGCGGGGCCGCCGAGCGGGGCCGCCTCCGTCGTTGCGAGGTGGAGCCGCTCCTCGCCCCGGCACGGCACGGAGCGAAGGTACGGGAAGGCCGCCCGGGAATAGGAAGGGAAGACGAAGCCGGCGTCCTCCGTCCGGCCCCCGCACGTCGACGTGAAGAGGGTGTCCGCCGGGGCGCCGTCGAAGAGGAGAACCTCTCCCGCGGTCGCCTTCACCGCCTGGGTCGACAGGGGCTGCTCGGCACTCGCGCCGCCGTAGACCTGGCAGCGGGCCGTCGCGCAGAGGTCGTAGCCCTCCGCCGAAAAGTCGCCCCGCCGCTTCACGGCGTAGGTCCGCGCCGCCACCGCCTGCGCCTTCAGCGCTTCGAGCTCGTCGTAGACGCGCGGCCCCATCTCGAGTGGCACGACGCCGAGGAGGTACTCCTCGAG
>CAZNSS010001012.1:0-1528 GCA_964575465.1 uncultured Holophagales bacterium
GGAGCCTCCCCTCGTGGACCGACTACGTCCGCGCCCTCGCCGCGCGCCACGGCTCGGCGGGGGGGCCGGGGCTCTTCGGCGCGCGTCCCTCCGACGACCTGCCGGGCCGTCGCGCGGTCCGCGACTGGCCGCCCGCCGAGCGCCTCGCACCGGCCCTCGCGACGCTCCTCGACTGGGATCCCGGGGACCTCACGATCGCCCCCGTCCTCCTCGACCTCCCCGACGGCGCGCCGAAGGAAGCGCTCGGGCCGCGCCTGGCGACGCTCGCCGCCGGCGCCTGACCCGCGGGACCGCATGCCCCGGGCCGTATACTCCGCCGCCGTGACGTCCGTGACCGAGATGGCGGACGACCCGGGGGCGTCCGGGCGCCTCCTGTTCGTCCTGGCCCTCCTCGCGGGCCTCTTCCTCCGGCTGGTGCAGCTCGGATCGCCGGACCTGTTCGGTCCCGACGAGGGCGCCTGGGCGGTCGGCGCCCGGAACATCGTGGAGGGAGGGCTTCCCCAGCTCCTCGCTCTCTCCTCGACGCCGCTCGGCGACGCCAGCGGGATGCCGGTCTTCTTCCCCGCGATCCTCGCGCTGATGGTGAAGGTCTTCGGCGCCTGGGAGTGGGCGATCCGGCTCCCCTCCGTCGGCGCCGGGCTCGTCGGCGCCTTCGTCCTCGAGCGGATCGTGAGGCGCGGCTACGGGCAGCCGGCCGGGCACATCGCGGGGGCCTTCGCGGTCCTCGCGCCGCCGCTCGTCCTCGCGAACCGGGCGGCGACGGTCGAGCCGACGCTCGCGCTCCTCGGCCTCAGCGGGATCATCTTCGGCCTCCGCGCCTTCGAGGAGGACAGTCCCGGCGAGGCGCCCCTGTCGGGAGTCCTGTTCGGCCTCGGCTTCCTGACGAAAGGCTACTCGGTGGGCCTCTTCGTCGCGCCTCTCCTCGTCGCGCTCCTCTTCCGGCCGCGGCTCTTCGCCCTCGGGCGGACGAAGCGGACGCTCGCCCTCCTCGCCGCCGCGTTCGTCCTGACGGCCGGGCTGCCGCTCCTCCTCATCCTGCTCCTCCGCCCCGAGGGGTTCGCGCCGCAGGTGGCGCGGGCGTTCGGGAACGCGCCCCACGCGCTCCGCCAGCTCGGCGACGTCGCGTTCGTCGCCTCCGACCTGCGGATGATCGTGCGGACGCTCTTCGTCCTGCTGCCGCTCGTCGGCGTCGGGATCGCCTACCTGACCCGGCCCGTCGGCGAGGACGAGATCGTCTCGGGCGCCACGGGGGGCGAAAGGCGCCTCTCCCACGTGGCGCTCTGGTGCACCTACGGCGTCGAGCTCGTCCTGCTCGTCGCCGTCGCGGGCTCGCTCGAGCTCTCCTCGACGCCGGTCCTCCCGGCTCTCTCGGCGCTCGCGGGACTCGGGGGGGCGGCGCTCCTGACGCGTCCCCGGACGAGGCGCCGCGCCCGGGCCGAGACGGCGACGACGATCGCCTCCGGCGTCGTCGTCCTCGCGATCGCGGCGTTCCTCGTCGCGAGCCCGAGCCAGCCGCTCTTCGACGGGG
>CAZNSS010001013.1:0-1525 GCA_964575465.1 uncultured Holophagales bacterium
CGTCGACACCGCACTTTTCAGGCGCGTGCTCTACCAGCTGAGCTACCTGGGCACCGTGTGCTTCGCGGCACGCTCCTTGCGGGGCGCGCCCCGGCGCGACGCCCGGCGTTATACCGGCGGCCGATAGAATAGTCAACGCGGCGCGCCCGCGCCGCACTACAAGAGAAAAGATGAAGCCTTCGCTCCGACTCCTCCTCGCCCCTCTCCTGTTCTCCGCCCCGCTCCTCTTCGCACAGGAGGCCGAAAAGGCACCGGCGCCCCCACGGCCGCAGGACGACGCACCCGTCTGGACGCGGAGCTTCGACGAGGCCGTCGAGCGGGCGAGGAAGATGCGCGACGGGCGGATTCTCGTCGAGCTCCGGAACGCCAGCTGCCCCGAGTGCGAGCGCATGGCGAAGGTGCTCTACCCGACCGCGTCGTTCCGGGCCTTCATGCGCGACAAGGTTCCCGTCAGCCTCGAACGCGGCACGGCCGACGGCGAGCGCCTCGCGAGGCGTTTCGGCGTCCGCCTCCTCCCCGCCTGGCTCGTCGTCACCCCCGACCTCCTCCTCTGCGGCAAGCAGGAGGGCGATTCGAACCAGTCGGTCTGGGTGGAGCGGTTCGTCGCGACGGAGAAGGACTGGGCCGCGTTCCAGGTCGCTCTCGCGGAGGAGAAGAAGGCCCCGGCCGACCCGGCCGCCGCGTTCGCGGCGGGCGAGGCGGCCTACCGCCACTTCGGCGACGGGATGGCCGAGGAACGCTTCCGGCGCGTCGCGGACGACTCGAAGGCCCCGGCAGAGCTGCGCGACAAGTCGCTCGCCTACCTCGCCACGCTCGCCCTCAGGGCCCGCCGCTTCGACGACGCCGAGACGGCGCTGAACCGCATCCTCTCGTCGAGCGAGGACCCGGCCCTCCTCGAGAAGGCCGAGCTTCGCCTTGCCGACGTCGACCTCGGACGCGGCGAGCGGAAGAAGGCCGCGGACCGGCTCAGGGCCTTTCTCGGTAAACACCCCGGCTCCGCCGCCCGCCCGCAGGCCGAGGCCCTTCTTCGCGCGATCGAGCCCCCGAAGCCCTGAAGGAGACCCGAATGACGTTCCGCTCGCTTCACCGCCTCGCGGCGGCGTTCGCCTTCCTCGTCCTCGCCACGCCGGCCTCCGCCCTCGGCCCCGACGCGCCCTCCGTCGTCTCCCTCCGCCTCGCCGCGGACACCGAGAAGCTCGTCGCCGGCCAGCCGTTCCGGCTCGCCGTCGTCGCCACGGTCGCGCCCGGCTGGCACGTCAACGCGAACAAGCCGCTCGAGGACTACCTCATCCCGACCGAGGCGGCCGTCGCCCCCGCCGAGGGGCTGACGCTCGGCCCGCCGGCCTACCCCGCCCACCACGAGAAGAAGCTCCCCTTCTCCGAAAAGCCTCTCGCCCTCTACGAGGGGGAGACCGTCATCCTCTTCGATGGGAAGGCCGACGTGGCGGCGGCGCCGGGCCCGCGCACCCTTCGCGCGACGCTCGACTTCCAGCCCTGCAACGACGCCCAGTGCCTCGCCCCGGCG
>CAZNSS010001014.1:0-1524 GCA_964575465.1 uncultured Holophagales bacterium
ACATCCTGATCCTCTCCGACCGCGGCCACGACGAGACCGACGCGCCGATCCCGGCCCTCCTGGCGCTCTCGTCCGTGCAGCACCACCTGCTGCGGGAAGGGTCGCGGACGCGCGTGGGCCTCGTCCTCGAGACGGGGGAGCCGCGCGAGGTGCACCACTTCTGCCTCCTCATCGGCTACGGCGCGAGCGCCATCAACCCCTACCTCGCTTTCGAGACGATCCACGACCAGGTCCGCCAGGGGCTCCTCGCCGGCGACCCGGAGGCCGCCGAGAAGCGCTACGTCAAGGCGGTGAACAAGGGGATCGTGAAGGTGATCTCCAAGATGGGGATCTCCACCGTCCAGAGCTACCACGGCGCGCAGGTCTTCGAGGCGCTCGGGCTCTCGCAGGACTTCGTCGACGAGTACTTCAGCGGCACGCCGTCGCGGATCGGCGGCGTCGGCATCAAGGCCATCGCGCACGAGGTGCGCCTCCGGCACGACTTCGCCTACCCCTCGCGCCCGGTGAAGCACACGACGCTCGGGACGGGCGGGCGCTACCAGTACCGGCGGGACGGCGAGGAGCACCTCAACTCGCCGGAGGCGATCCACCTCCTCCAGAGCGCCTGCCGCACGGGCGACTACAAGGCCTGGAAGCGCTTCAGCGAGGTCGCGAACCGGCACGGGAAGCACCCGATCCGGATCCGCGACCTGATGGACTTCCGCCCGCTCGCCAAGCCGGTGCCGATCGAGGAGGTCGAGCCGATCGAGAAGATCCTCGCCCGCTTCAAGACCGGAGCGATGTCGTACGGCTCGATCAGCCAGGAGGCGCACGAGGCGCTCGCCGTCGCGATGAACCGGATCGGCGGGAAGAGCAACACCGGCGAGGGAGGCGAGGACCCGGCCCGCTACCAGGCGCAGCCGGGCGGCGACTCGAAGAACAGCGCGATCAAGCAGGTCGCCTCGGGGCGCTTCGGGGTGACGAGCCAGTACCTCGTCGAGGCCCGCGAGATCCAGATCAAGATGGCCCAGGGTGCCAAGCCGGGTGAGGGGGGGCAGCTCCCCGGCCCGAAGGTCTACCCGTGGATCGCGAGGGTGCGCCACGCGACGCCGGGCGTCGGCCTCATCTCGCCGCCGCCGCACCACGACATCTACTCCATCGAGGACCTCGCCCAGCTCATCCACGACCTGAAGAACGCGAACGCGGGGGCTCGCGTCAGCGTGAAGCTCGTCTCGGAGAACGGCGTCGGGACGATCGCCGCCGGAGTCGCCAAGGCCCACGCCGACGTCATCCTGATCAGCGGCTACGACGGCGGCACGGGGGCCGCGCCGCTCACGAGCATCCGCCACGCGGGGATCCCTTGGGAAATCGGCCTCGCCGAGGCCCACCAGACGCTCGTCCTCAACGACCTCCGGAGCCGGGTCACGCTCGAGACGGACGGCCAGCTGAAGACGGGGCGCGACGTCGTCGTGGCGGCGCTCCTCGGCGCGGAGGAGTTCGGCTTCGCGACGACGCCGCTCATCGCGCTCGGCTGCGTGATGATGC
>CAZNSS010001015.1:0-1521 GCA_964575465.1 uncultured Holophagales bacterium
ATCCGCGCGCGCGGCGGGAAGCTCCTCCACGCGGGGCAGCCCCGCGAGTCGCAGCCGCGTGGAGTCGACGACGGCGGCGCCGATCGTGACCGCGAAGGCAGCCCGGCCCACGGAGAGCGCCTTCCCGCTCCGCCCGTCGGTGAGCCGGACGAGGCGCAGGCCGTCCGGGCCCGCCTCCCACTCGCCGGAGACGAGGGCGTTGCCGAGCGTCAGCCGGGGCCCTTCGACGCCGGCCGTCGCTCGAAGCGTGCGCGGCGGCCCCTCCTCGAGCGCGAGCGCCCGAAAACCGGGGAGAGCGGCCAGGAGACCGATGCCGGCGGCCGCGTCGGCGAGGAAGTCGCGGCGCGAAGGCGCGCGATCGGTGAGGTCCGGAAGCCGGCGCAGGCGTGGCATGCCGCGATGCTATGGCAGGCCCGGGTCCGGGCCCGGAGCTTCGGCGAACGACGAGCCGCCCGAGGGCTGTCCACGCGGCCCCCCGGTCCTGCGATCGCATCTCGAAATCCATCGTAGACTCTGCGCCGATCGAGGACAGGCGCTCGAAGACTGGATTCCGGAGGCAAATTGATCGGTTCGAGTCTCGGCGGCTACAGGGTTTCCGCGAAGCTCGGCGAGGGCGGGATGGGCGAGGTCTGGCGCGCGACGGACGAGAAGCTCGGCCGCGACGTGGCGCTGAAGGTCCTCCCGGCCGCCGTCGCGGGAGACCCGGAGCGCCTCGCGCGCTTCCAGCGCGAGGCGCGCGTCCTCGCCTCGCTCAACCATCCGGCCATCGCGACCCTCTTCGGCCTCGAGACCTTCGACGGCCGCCACGTCCTCGTGATGGAGCTCGTCGAGGGGGAGGATCTCTCCGAGCGGATCGCGCGCGGCGCGCTGCCCGTTGCCGAGGCCGCGCCGATCGCGCTCCAGATCGCGCAGGCGCTCGAGGCCGCGCACGAGAAGGGGATCGTCCACCGCGACCTCAAGCCCGCGAACGTCAAGCTGCGTCCCGACGGCACCGTGAAGGTGCTCGACTTCGGCCTCGCCAAGGCGTGGGAGGAGAACGCGGCGCAGAACAGCCTCTCGATCTCGCCGACGCTCACCCGGCACGACACGAAGGCGGGCGTCATCCTCGGAACCGCCGCCTACATGGCGCCCGAGCAGGCCGCCGGCCTCGCCACCGACCGTCGCGCCGACGTCTGGTCCTTCGGCGTCGTCCTCTGGGAGATGCTGACGGGGCGAAAGCTCTTCGACGGCGAGACCGTCTCCCACGTCCTCGCATCGGTCCTCAAGGACACGCCCGACCTCGCGGCGCTCCCGAAGGACCTCCCCCCCGTCCTGTCCGGTCTCGTCTCGTCGTGCCTGAAGAAGAAGCCGACGCGGAGGCTCCAGTCGATCGGCGACGCGCGCGTGACGCTCGAGGACTACCTCGCCCAGCCCGAGACGTTCTCGGCCGCCGCGCCCGGTCCCGCGACGACGACGACCGTCCCGGGCCGACGCGGCGTCCGCGCCGCGCTCCCCTGGGCCCTTGCCGCCCTCGGCCTCGCG
>CAZNSS010001016.1:0-1517 GCA_964575465.1 uncultured Holophagales bacterium
TCCGCACCGCGATCCTCTGGAATACCGCAGCTCGACGTTCGACGGCGCGCTCGACGGCCCCGCCGCGGCCGCGCCGTTCGGGCCCCGCATCGCCGTCGCCGTGACGGGAGGACGGGTCGAAGGAGACGACGAAGTCGACTGCGAGCGCCGGCGTCCGGGTGTGCATCGACATCCGGGTCCAGGTGACCTGGTGCTCGTTCTCCTTCGCGGTGATCGGCGGCAGGCCGACGCCCCGGCGGAGCGTGTTGACCATCTCGAGGACCGTCCGTCCTTGCGCCCAGAGCGCGTCCTGGACGAGCTGTGAGCCCCAGACCCGGGTGATCCGGAGGAACTGGGGCGCTCTGCGCTCGGCGAACTCGGCCTGGACGAGCGGCACTACCTCCTGGAGGAGGGCGTGCGCGTCGCGCAGGTCGGCGGACCAGGTCTTCACCGGACCGCCTTCAGACGTGATTCGAGGCGGATCACCGCCTCCCGCGTCTCTCGGACGTCCCGGGAAAGAGCGTCAAGCTGCGTCTGGAGGCGGGCTTTCTCCGCGTCGTCGGTCTCAGCCACCTGCCGGTACCGTTCCGCCTCCCGCACCAGCCTCGCGTGAGCCTCCGGGTCGCGGTCGTGCTCCCTGATGAGCGCCTCGACCCTGGCGTCGAGGACGTATCGCGCGGCCCCGCCCACGCTGACACCCGTCACCGTCGCGAACAGCGCCGCGATCGCCGTGACGTGCTTCAGGGTCATCACCTGGGGCGGTCGGCCAGTCCGGCGCGACGAGAACTCGACTTCCCGCCCGTCTTCGCTCGTGACGCGGTCGCCCGGCATCAGCTCTCCCCGCCCTTCGGCGCGACCAGCAGCGCCTTCTGGTTCGCCTTGTCGAGCCAGGCCATGCCCGTCACGAGATCCGGACGCGAGAGCCGGACGAAGAAGCCAGCGACGGCGGAGAGCCCGGTCAAGAGCTTGATGACGGCCGGGAGCCAGGCGACGGCAGCGATCATCTCGGGCGGCAGCGCCTGGAGCCCGGAGAGGATTGCGACGAGGACGCCCGAGGCGAAGAAGAGCCACGCCTCGCGGCTCTTCCACGAGGACTTCACCGGTACGGCGACGAAGGGAGCCTCCGTGGCCGGGCAGTCGGGGGGCATCGTCGGCTCCGGCACGGCGTCACCCGTAGAGCTTCTCGAGGTCGATCGGCTGGACGCGAAGCCCCTTCTCGGCGAGGGCCTTGTCGAGGTCCTCGTCGGAGATCGTCGGCCCCGTCCAGTTGGCGAGGACCGCCGAGAGGCCGAGTGTCCCGAACTTCACGATCAGGCCGGCCGCGGGACCACCGAGCGCGATGACGGCCGCGGTCCCTTCGGGGGTCTGGCAGATCGCCGTGGCGTAGCGAAGGACGTCGGCGGAGACGGTGAGGGCGCTCATCGGGTGGCTCCCTTCGCGTCCGCGACGGCCTTCTCGGCGCCGGCGTAGTCGAGCCGGACTCCGAGGTCCTGCGACGCGCGGTAGAGGCGTTGGATGGCGACGATGACCCTCGAGAC
>CAZNSS010001017.1:0-1512 GCA_964575465.1 uncultured Holophagales bacterium
CCGAGAAGTGCGGTTGGGATATCACCAGCCTGCCCAAGGCGCTGGACGGCCGGTTACCGCCCTCGCGTCATATTGAGGTCAAGGGCCGCGCCAAGGGCCAGACCACAATCACCGTCACCCGCAATGAAATCCTCTACGGCCTCAACCAGGCCGACAAATTCATCCTGGCCATCGTCTTGGTCGATGGGGACCGCTATGATGGACCCTTCTATGTAACCCGCCCCTTCACCCAGGAGCCCGACTGGGCGGTGACCAGCATCAACCTGGACCTGGGCGAACTACTGAAAAGGGCGCAAATTCCATGCTGACACGGGAAGAGTTGCAAACCCTGCTGGGCGATCTCGAAGCCGATCGCGTCGAACGCACCACATCCACCGGCAACACCGACAAATTCGCCCAAGCCGTCTGCGCCTTTGCCAACGATTACCCCAACCACCGGCAGCCGGGTTATCTGCTGGTCGGGGTCGATGACAAAGGCCAGCCGTCGGGACTCGTCGTGACCGATCAGCTCCTGCAAAACCTTGGTGCGCTGCGTTCCGACGGCAACATCCTGCCGATACCCGCGCTCTCCGTCGCTAAGTTCGAGCTGGAAGGCGGCCAGGTGGCGGTGGTCGAGGTCCAGCCCTCGGACCTCCCGCCCGTGCGCTACAAGGGGCAAGTCTGGTTGCGCGTAGGGCCGAGAAAGGCCATCGCCAGCGAACAGGAAGAGCGCATACTGATGGAGCGGCGGGTCGCCACCGCCCGCAGCTTCGACGCCATGCCTTGCCAGGAGGCCGCTCTGGCCGACCTGAACGAAGAGCTGTTCCTGCTCGGCTACCGCAAACGCGCCCTCTCCGAGGAGGTCATCGCCGCCAACCATCGCGACTTGGCGCACCAACTGGCCAGCCTGCGCTTCTTCGACCTGCGCGCCCAATCGCCGACCCACGCCGGGGTGCTGCTGTTCGCGCCGCGACCGGCCCATTTTCTGCCCGGCGCCTATATCCAGTTCCTGCGCCTTGCCGGTACGGACCCCACCAGCGAAGTAATCGACGCCAAGGAGTTGCATGCCGACCTCGCCACCCTGCTGCACACCCTCGACCTGCTGATCGACGTCAACATCCGCAGTCGGCCGGTGTTCGTCTCCACCTTGCGCGAACAGACCGTCAGCGACTACCCCAAGACGGCCATTCGGGAACTGCTCCTCAACGCCGTCATGCACCGCAACTATCAATCCAACACCCCGATCCGCTTCTACTGGTACGCCGACCACATCCAGATCGACAACCCCGGTGGTCTGTATGGCGAGGCCATCGGCCACTTCCCGGAGCGCAACGACTACCGCAACCCCATCATCGCCGAGGCGATGCGCGCTCTGGGCTACGTGAACCGCTATGGGCAAGGCATCCTGCAGCGGCCGCAAACTCTACCGTTTCCTGAGGCGAGCGCTTGGAAAGCAGGCCGTAAATCACCCCAGCCGCAAAGCTGTCTCCGGCCCCGATTCTATCCACGATGTCGATCTCGTAGCGGCGGCTG
>CAZNSS010001018.1:0-1509 GCA_964575465.1 uncultured Holophagales bacterium
AGGACGTACTCGAGAAAGACGAGCCGCTGCATGTGCCGCCAGACCTGGTCGTGGCTCCAGCCGGTGGCGCGTCGGATGTCGCGGATCGTGAAGCGCAGGTCGGCCCTCTCGACGCCGTTCTTCCCGGATACCTCGGTGACCATCCCGTCGAGCAGCTCCAGGAGCCGCCGCGTCTGCGGCGGCAGCTCGTCGAGCGAGCGGCCGAGGACCTCGGCCGCCAGGCGGTTGGCGAGGACGATGTCGGAGGGGAGGACCTCGATGTACTCCTTCGTCCGGCCGAAGCGGGTCTCGGCCTTGACGGGCCGCTGGTACTGGTGGAGGAGAGCGATCGACTCGATGAGGGTGAGGTACTTGACGTGGTCGCGCCGGGTGCGGGTCCTGTCGTCGAGGAAGGTCAGCTCGCGGACGTAGGGGTTGATGACGTGGAGGGGGCGCAGAAGACGCTGGGCGTTGTGGTGGCGCCGGTAGATCTCCTCGCGCTCCTCGCGGGAGAAGAGCCCCTCCAGCGTCTGGCTCTCGCGCTGGAGCTTGTGGATGCGCCTGGTCTGCTCGCGGCCCTCGTCGACGGTCAGGACGATGGCGCGGTTGAGGAGCTCCTCGTCGACCTCCACGGCCGTCGTGGCCAGGATGATCATCACCGGCCCTTCGACGCGGTACTCCTTGGTGACGAGCTTGCCGGTGCCGGGGTCCTTGCCGGTGGAGGCGATGGTGATCTCGCCTTCGCTCTGGAGGAGCTTCAAGGCATAGGCCGCCTTCTGCGCCCCTTCCTCTTCGACGATGGCGAGGATCTTGTTCTTGAAGTCCTTCCCTTCGAAGTAGAAGAGGGAGTGCTCGGAGAGGGCCGAGTACTTCTCGCGGTCCTCCTTCGGGACGAGGGCCAGGACGGCTTCCATCAGGGCCGTCTTGCCGGCCGCCGAGGAGCTGCGGACGATGACGGCGAGAGGGCGTGCGAGCTTTCTCGAGACGGCGGCGAAGTAGCCGAGGAGCTTGTTGGTCTCCTCGCCGACGGCGCCGCAGCTCTCGTAGTCGGCGAGGATGCGGGAGACGAGGTCCTCGCTCGTGAGCAGCTCGAGCGCCTCGGCCCTCTCTTCCTCGGTGATGACATGGACCGGCGTCGACGGCTTGAGCGCCTCGGCCAGGGCCTTTCTCTGCAGCTCTTCGAGAGAGCGGAGGATGCGGCCGAGGTCCCAGCGGACGATGTCGGCCTTGACGCCCATCTCGTGTGAGGCCTGCTTCTCGAAGAGGGTCCTCTGGCGCGAGGAGACGAAATCGAAGCGGTCGAGAAACCAGCCGGAGAGCGGCGAGGGAGACGCGAAGAGGTCGCCTTCGCGGCGGGCCTCGACGCTGACGGAGAGACCTCCGCTCCGAAGCGCCTTCTTCAGGCCACGGACGCGGTAGCTCCTGTCTTCGTAGCGGAAGAGCGCCTCGTCGTCGTTGACGAGCTCGCCGATCTTTTCTTCTTTAGTACAGCACGGGCCTGGGCCCGCACCGGAGTATGAAACGGGGGGC
>CAZNSS010001019.1:0-1508 GCA_964575465.1 uncultured Holophagales bacterium
ACGCCGCTCGCCGTGGCGCTCCTCGCGGCCGCCGCGGGCCTCGCCGTCAGCGTCCGGGCCCTCCGGGTGCGGCCGCTCGAGGTGCTCAGGGGCGAGTAGGGCGGGGCGCCCCCGCCCCGCCCGTTCTCAGGCCTCGATCGCCTCTTCCACCGTCGTCAGGTCGACGACCCCGCGGCACCCGAAGAGCGCCGGCAGGACCTTCGCCGCCGGGTGCGCCTTCCGGAGAGCCGCGACCTTCTCCGTCCCCGCGCGGTAGGCCGGCAGGTACATCCGGCCGAGGAGCGGGTGCCGCCCCCACGCGCCCGAGAGCTTGTCGGCGCGCTCCTCCGAGACGAGGAAGTCGTTCCTCAGGACGCGCGCGACCTCCTCCTTCGGCCACCTCTCGTTCCAGGTGAGCCACGACGACTGGTTCTTCGCGTCGTCCTGCAGGAGCGCGAGGAGGAACCCCGTCTCGAGGTCGCGGTCCGGCAGCTCCTCGGGCGTGAGGACGCCGTGGGCCATCAGGATCGCGTTGTTCGCGATCCCCTCGAAGAGGGCTGCCGGCCGCGTGTTCATCGTCAGGACCGAGGCTTCGAAGCCGACCTGGCCGCGGACGAAGAGGTCCTGGAGGAACGCGAACGTCGTCACGTGCCCCGGGACGACCTCGTGGCTGACGAGCTGGGCGAACTCGGGGAGCGAGATCTCGAGCGAGGCGTTCAGCTCGTAGGTCGCCTCGTACTCGGGCGAGCCGTCCGGCTTCCGCGCCCGTCCGAGGTAGTTCATCGAGCCCGAGAACCACGCGTTCTCGATCGGCAGGAACGTCACGTTCGCGCGCGGGACGCGGGCGAGGTCCGCCGGGAGGTGCGGCATCACGTTCCGCGCGGCGAGCGCGTCGAGCTCGGCGACGAGGCGTCCGGAGAGCGCCGGGATCTCCGCCCTCGGGACGATCCGCGCCGCCCGCCAGGCGTCGACCGCGGCGAGGAGAGACGGGCCGTCCTGCGACGGGAAGCCCGCCGCCGCGAGGAGCTCGCGCAGGCGCTCGCGCTTGCCCGCCGGGTCCGACGGCGAGCCGGGCCGGCCCAGGATGGCCCGCATGCACCGCTCGTAGGGAACCGGCTCCCCACGCCCCGCCACCTCGAGCGCGAGGTCGAGCATCACCTCGAAGCAGAAGCCGAGCCCCTCGAGGTACCGGGCCCGGAGCCCCTCGCCCCGCCCCGCCTCGTCGCGGACCTTCCCGATCGCGCCGCGGACGTCGACCGCGGCGAGGTAGTCGTCGAGGGCCGCGAGCGCCTCGGGCTTGCCCGACACGCCTCCGAGGGCGCGCAGCCGCGCCGCCTCGGGCCGGGTGTAGGCCGCCGGGAGCGGCTCGTCGGAGAACCACGAGTCGGCGATGAACCGCCCCGTCCCCGAGGGGTTCACCACGTCGCCGCCCCAGAGCGTGTCGAGCCCGAGGACGGCGGTGGCGACGTTCCGGTCGAGCGTGTCCACGGCTCAGGCCTCCCCGTTCGTCCGGCGCGCGTCCCAGTACA
>CAZNSS010001020.1:0-1507 GCA_964575465.1 uncultured Holophagales bacterium
CGGTTCTTCTTCCTCGAGATGAACACGCGGATCCAGGTCGAGCACCCGGTGACCGAGATGGTCTACGGCGTCGACCTCGTCGCCGAGATGATCCGGATCGCCCTCGGCGAGCCGATGAGCGTCCCGGAGCGGCCCGAGCCGCGCGGGCACGCCTTGGAGTGCCGGATCTACGCCGAGGACCCCGCCCGGGGCTTCGCCCCGTCGCCCGGGACCATCGAGCGGCTACGCTGGCCGCAGGGGCCGGGGATCCGGGTCGACTCCGGGGTCGAGGAGGGGGACACGATCCCCCTCGACTACGACCCGATGGTCGCCAAGCTCGTCGCCTTCGGCCGGGACCGGGACGAGGCGCTCCGCAGGATGCGCCGCGCCCTCCGCGAGACCCGGGTGGACGGGATCGAGACGTCCATCCCGTTCTTCCTCGCCCTCCTCGACGACCCGGACGTCGTCTCGGCGAACGTCTCGACCCAGTTCCTCGAGGGCTGGGCCTACGCGGTCACCCCCCCCGCCGAAGACGCGGCGGAGATCGCCCTCGTCGCCGCGGCCGTGGCCGCGGCCCGGGAGAGCTTCGCGGTGCGGGGCGCCTCCCAGCCACGTCCCCCGTCGGCCTGGCGGACCGCCCGGCCCACCTTCGGACACCGCGAATGAAGTACCGAGCGAAGATCACCGGACCGGCCGGGGAGCGGAACGTCGAAGTCGAGGT
Source organism: uncultured Holophagales bacterium (assembly GCA_964575465.1). GTDB lineage: Bacteria > Acidobacteriota > Thermoanaerobaculia > UBA5066 > UBA5066 > UBA5066. Next base: position 701 of record CAZNSS010001020.1, read on the forward strand.
CCAGCTCGACCCGGCAGGGGTCGTGGTCATCCTGGACGGCCGGAAGTCCCGCTGGGACCTCGCCCCGACCCCCGGCGGCGGGTTCTCGATCCTCCGGGCCGACGGGCGGCAGGCGGAAGCGGTCCCGCGGAAGCCCGCGAGCGGGGGGTTCGAGGTCCGGGTCGGCGCCGAGAGGGTCTCCCTCGAGCTCCTCGACGAGCTGACGGCCCGTGCCCAGGCGGTCGCCGGGAAGGGCGTCTACCGCGGCTCGGGAGACGTCAAGGCGGCCATCCCGGGGCGCGTACTCCGGATCCTGGCGGGTCCCGGCGACGCGGTCACCCAGGGCCAGCCCGTGGTCGTCCTCGAGGCCATGAAGATGGAAAACGACGTCCGGGCCCCCCGGGACGGCGTCGTCCGGTCCGTGGAGGTCTCCGCGGGCCAGGCCGTTGGCTCCGGGCAGGTCCTCCTGCGCCTCGATCCCCTCGGCTGACGGTCGGCTGGACCGCTCGGTTGACATTCCGGGTAGAATCCCGCGGGGTCCACATAATGAATTTCCAAGGCAGGCCCAAGGCTTGGCCAATGTTCCGCATCGACCGGTCCCGCCCGCGGCTCTCGAGCCGTGCGCGGGCCGCATACGTCTTCATCCATCGCCCGGGCAGGTTGGGCTGACCGGTCCCGGGGCACCAGAACAGAGCGACACGTCGAAAGGAGGACCCGGCTTAGACAACGAGAAGCCCCGGAACCGACCCGTTGGTTCCGGCCGTGGTTCTAACTAACGTTTCCCGGATACCTTTTGTTTTTCTCAGGAGGATTGGAAGGATGAGAAAT
>CAZNSS010001021.1:0-1506 GCA_964575465.1 uncultured Holophagales bacterium
TCGACCTGGCCCGGCAGCTCGAGGAGCGCGCCGGGCTCGCCGGCGAACGCCGTCGCCTGCGCCAGCTCGACCGCGAGGCCGAGGCGCGGCTCGAGGCCGGCGTACCAGTCGGCGAGGACCTTCGTCTTCACGCGGGCGAGCTCCCCCGCCTCGACGCCGTCGCGCGCGACCCGCGCGACCTCCTCGTCGAACGCGGCGAGGACCGCCGCCTCCGTCACCTCGCGCCGGTAGCCGATCCTGGAGAGGAAGATCGTCGTCCCGTCGTACCAGGCGCCCCCCTGGAACGGGTTGAAGCCGCCCGAGAGCTCGGTCGCGATCTCGCGCCCTTCCACGAGGCCGCGGTAGAGGCGCGAGGCGCGACCGTTGTGGAGGAGCTCGCCGAGGACGAGGAGCGGGATCGCGTCGGGATGCGTCCGCTCCGGCATCCGCCAGCCCATCGCGACCGCCGGGGTCCGCGCGAGCGGCGCGTCCTTCACGAGGAGGACGGGCGACGTCCGCGCCGGCTCGAGGAGGTCGGGGCGAGGCCCCGGCTCGCCCTCGGCGATCGCGCCGAAGTGCGTCTCGGCCTTCGCGAAGACCTCTTCGGCCTCCACGTCTCCGGCCACCGCCAGGATCGCGTTGTTCGGGCGGTAGAACGCCGAGAAGAAGGACCGGACGTCCCCGAGCGTCGCCTGGTCGAGGTCGTGGAAGTCGCCGTAGCCGTCGTGCGCGTTCTCCCACTTCTCGAAGAGGGCCTGCGGGAGCTCGCCGTACTCGAAGAGGCCGTACGGGTCGTTCTGGACGTTGACCCGGATCTCCTCCTTCACGACGTCGCGCTGGTTGTCGAGCGACTCCTGCCCGAACGCGAGGGACGTCATCCGGTCCGCCTCGAGGAAGAGGATCCGCTCGAGGGCCGAGGACGGGGCGTCGACGACGTAGATCGTCACGTCCGGGCGCGTCTGCCCGTTGTTGCTCCCGCCCGAGACCTCGCAGACGCGGTCGAAGACCCCCTTGCCGGCGTTCGGCGTCCCCTCGAACATCAGGTGCTCGAAGAGATGCGCGAAGCCGGCGCGCCCCTTCGGCTCGAGGCGCGAGCCGATCCGGTAGAGGACGCAGAGGCCGAACACGGGGGCCGAGCGGTTCTCGGAGACGACGACCGTGAGCCCGTTCGCGAGGGCCCGGGTCCGGATCGGGACGTGCAGCGTCATCCCTTCAGCAGCTGGCGCGCGATGACCATCCGCTGGATCTCGGAGGTCCCCTCGCCGATCGTGCAGAGCTTGACGTCGCGATAGAACTTCTCGGCCTTGAAGTCCTTCGTGAAGCCGTAGCCGCCGTGGATCTGGACGGCGAGGTTCGCCACCCGCACCGAGACCTCGGCCGCGTAGAGCTTGCACATCGCCGATTCCTTCGTCACCTTCATTCCGCGGTCCTTCATCCACCCGGCGCGCCAGGTGAGGAGGCGGGCGGCGTCGATCTCGGTCGCCATGTCGGCGAGGTAGTTCTGGATCGACTGGAACTCGGAGATCG
>CAZNSS010001022.1:0-1501 GCA_964575465.1 uncultured Holophagales bacterium
AAGACGCAGCTCCTCCTGATGCGCCGGTTCGCCGAGGGGCCGATCTGCCGGATGCAGCAGCTCGTCCGCCACTTCGGCGACGAGGAGGACGACGGCGCGCCGTGCGGCCTCTGCGACGTCTGCGCCCCGGGCGACGTCCTCGTGACGAGGACGCGCCGGACGAGCCCGATGGAGGAGGCCGCGCTCCGGCGCGCCCTCGAGCTCCTCCGGCAGCGCGACGGGCTGACGACGGGGCAGCTCCACGCGGAAGTCGCGAAGCAGTTCCCCTCGGTCGAGAGGCGCGCGTTCGAGGACCTCCTCGGCGGCCTCGTGCGGGCCGGCCTCGTGAGGCTCGAGGACGACGACTTCGAGAAGGACGGGCGCGTCATCCGCTTCCGCAGGGCCTTCCTGACGGGAGAAGGGAGCCGCCCCGACGCGGCGATCGACGCCCGCGTCGCCGTCCCGCCGCCGACCGCGGCGAAGAAGGGGCGCGGGACGGCCGCGGCGACGAGGCGCGTCCCGATCCCGAAGCCGTCGAAGGAGCCGCGCGCCGCCCCCGCGACGCGACCCGGCGCGGCCCGGGCCCAGGCGAGCCTCGGCGCCCCCGGCGCGCTCCCGGCGCTCGTCGACGCCCTCCGCCGCTTCCGCCTCGAGGAGGCGAAGAGGCACCGCCTCCCCGCCTTCCGGATCCTGACCGACCTGACGCTCCTCGACATCGCCGCGCGCAGGCCCCGCACCGAGGCCGAGCTCGCGGCGATCCCGGGCATCGGCGCCTCGCGCCTCGAGCGCTACGGCGCGCGGATCCTCGAGATCGTCCGCAGCGAAGGCTAGCGGCGGCGCCCGATCGTCCCGGGCACCCGAACTCGGTGCCCGGCGCCGGCGTTAGGATCGCCCCCGGCGCATCTGCGCCGCGACACCCGGACCCGAAGGAGGCCCCATGAGCGTCAAGAAGATCCTCTTCCTCGTCGGCGACTTCGTGGAGGACTACGAGGTCATGGTCCCGTTCCAGGCGCTGCTGATGGTGGGGCACACGGTCCACGCCGTCTGCCCGGGGAAGAAGGCGGGCGAGAAGGTGAAGACCGCCGTCCACGACTTCGAGGGGGACCAGACCTACTCCGAGAAGCCGGGCCACCAGTTCGCGCTGAACGCCTCGTTCGACGACGTGAACGCGGCCGACTACGACGCGCTTCTCGTCCCCGGCGGGCGCGCGCCCGAGTACATCCGCCTGAACGAGAAGGTCATCGAGATCGTCCGGCACTTCGCCGCGGCCCGGAAGCCGATCGCGGCGATCTGCCACGGCGCCCAGCTGCTCGCCGCGGCAGGCGTCCTCGGCGGGCGCGAGTGCAGCGCCTACCCCGCCTGCGGCCCCGACGTGACGCGCGCCGAGGGGAAGTACATGGCGATCCCGGTCGACGCGGCGCACGTGGACGGGAACCTCGTCACCGCCCCGGCCTGGCCGGCCCACCCCGCCTGGCTCGCGGCGTTCCTGAAGGTCCTCGGGACGAAGATCGAGCCCTGACGG